>CANKXC010000040.1 GCA_947487355.1 Comamonadaceae bacterium
CGGGCGATGGTTGCAAGTTCTGCCATGGTCTTCTCGGACTGTTAAGTTTTACAGCTCGGTCTTCAGACGGTTCAACAGATCAGCATGAACACCGGCATTGACTTCCTTGCGGAGAATCTGCTCAGCGCCCTTCACAGCCAATGCCGCAACTTGCTCGCGCAAAGTTTCACGGGCGTTGACTGTTTGTTGCTCTGCCTCAGCTTTCGCTGCTGCAATGATCTTGTTGCCTTCTTCAGTGGCACGGGCTTTGGCTTCTTCGATGATCGTCAAAGCACGGCGCTCGGCGTCAGCCAAGCGAGAAGCCGTCTCGTTGCGTGAGGTGGCCAATTCGGCTTCGACGCGCTGGTTTGCAGCGGCGAGTTCAGATTTGGCTTTGTCAGCAGCGGCGAGGCCGTCGGCGATTTTTTGAGCTCGTTCATCCAATGCGGCTGCAAGAGGTGGCCACACGAATTTCATCGTGAACCAAACCAGAATTGCAAAAACAATGGCTTGAACAAACAGGGTTGCATTGATACTCACGGCAACACCTTTCTTTTGGTTGTTGCAGGAATTACTTCAGAACAAACGGATTCGCGAACGCGAACATCATGGCGATACCAACGCCAATCAGGAAAGCCGCGTCAATCAAACCAGCCAACAAGAACATTTTGGTTTGAAGTTCGTTCATCAATTCGGGTTGACGAGCAGCTGCCTCGAGGTATTTGCTGCCCATGATACCGATACCGATACAAGCGCCAATCGCGCCCATGCCGATGATGAGACCAGCTGCCAAAGCGACGTAACCGAGAACGTGTTCCATTTAATTGCTCCTATGGATGATGATGGAAAGGTTAAGAAAAAACTAAATTGTGACGCTCAATGAGCGTCGTGCGCTTGACCGATGTAGACCAAAGTCAACATCATGAAAATGAAAGCTTGCAAAGCCACGATCAAGATATGGAAGATGGCCCAGATGGAGCCAGCGATCACGTGACCGATGGGCATCAAGACGCCAGTCAATGACATGGCGGCCGTACCACCCATCAATGCGATCAACATGAAAATCAGTTCGCCGGCATACATGTTGCCGAAGAGTCGCATGCCGTGTGACACGGTTTTGGCGACGAATTCAATCATTTGGAAGACGAAGTTGAAGGGCCACAAAATAGGATGTGCGCCGAAAGGTGCTGTGGTCAACTCATGGAACCAACCGCCAATGCCCTTGATTTTGATGTTGTAGTAAATACAAATAAGCAAAACAGATACAGACATGCCCAGCGTGGTGGACAAGTCGGCTGTTGGCACAACGCGGAAGTAGTGGATGCTGCTGTCGAGGCCTGTCACAGCAAACAAGCCGTGGAACAAGTCAACCGGCAAAAAGTCCATGGAGTTCAACAAGAAAATCCAGACAAAGACCGTGAGCGCCAATGGTGAAACCAACTTGCGGCTTTCGGCATTGTGAATGATGCCTTTGGCCTGTGAGTCAACCATTTCGAACAAGATTTCGACAGCGGCTTGAAAGCGGCCAGGCACACCTGAGGTGGCCTTGCTTGCTGCTTTCCACAACAAGAAGCTACCCAGAACACCCAACAAAATAGCCCAAAAAATGGAGTCGATGTTGAAGACTGAAAAGTCAATCACACCGGCCATCGGCTTGTTTTGCAGATGGGTCAGGTGGTGGCCAATGTATTCACCGGCGCTGGGAGCGTTTGCAGCTGACATTCTCTAGGCTCTTTAAAAATTAACTTTTACTTCTCAATTTAGGCAACCGGGTGAAACACTTTGCGCCAGGCAAACACCACCCAATAAACCTTCATCGTGATCACAAGGCCCACCAACATGGCAGGCCAGCTTAAATCTTCTACCAACTTGATTGCCGCAAAAAGCATGGCAATCGTGAGTCCAATCTTGACCATCTCCCACAACAAAAACCCAAAGACCGCGGCCCCTGAATTGATGCTGCTGGTTTTGCTGGTAATGCCCCGCGCGAACAACGCTGCTGGAATCACCACCGACAAAGCCCCGTAGGCTGCCGACCATGCCGCTGAGACACGCCCCGTAAAGAGCCAAGTCAAAGCTGAAACAGCCAAACCAACCAAAAACTGTGCCAAAACCACACGCCAAATGGAGAGAAGTGGTTGCTGAAGTCGTAACTGTTTAACTTCTTCAGCAGTCAAGGGCCTGAACTGATCGGCGCCCTCGGCATCACCATCTTCGTCTGCAAAATTTTGTGTAGGTATTCTGGCCATGTTTGATTACATTCAGGTTACAGATATACCCTTGGTTCCGCAAAGTTCACGATTATAGGTGAAAACCCATATGCTAAAAAAGGGTCACAATTCAAAAGGGATTAAATTTCAATCAACCAGGCCTCAAACTTCTTAAATCATGTACGAACTGTTTAAATTTTCCCATTTGGCCGCCGGCATCATTTGGATGGGAGGCATGGCCCTCATGATTTGGGCCTTGCGCCCCGTTGCCATTGCGCAACTTGAACCCGCACAACGCCTGCCCTTGTTGGGGGGCGTGCTGGTGCGTTTTTTCAAGATGGTCGCAGCTTGCGTAGTGGTACTGCTTGTATCGGGCGGCGTCATGCTAATGGGCGTCGACATGAAGATGGCCCCCAAGGGCTGGCATGTGATGATTGGCGTTGGCAGCTTCATGTGTCTTGTTTTTGGCCATCTTTATTTCGGCCCATTTAGAAAAATGAAAGCCGCTTTGTCAGCAGGCGATCTGCCTTTGGCCGGTGCCCAGTTGGCCAAAATTCACCCACTGGTTCTTTTAAACTTCTCATTGGGTTGGCTGGCCATTGGCGCTGTAGTCATTTGGCGCTAAGTCTTACAACCCAATTTCCGGCTTAATCCTCTCTGCCCAACCCAATTTATGAGCGCATCCACCAGCCCGCCCACCCAAGCCGACCCCCGCAAAGAGTCGCTCATTGAGTACCCCTGCAGCTTTCCTATCAAAGTCATGGGCGCCAGGGTTGATGGTTTTGCAGAAGCCATGGTTCAAATCGCCCAACAGTTTGACCCCGAATACGATCCCGCCACTTTGGAAATGCGTCCCAGCAAAGCAGGCAATTACCTCAGTGTGACCTTGACCATTCGCGCAACCAGTCGAGAGCAGCTGGACAACATGTATCTGGCGCTGACGGCGCATCCCATGGTCAAAGTCGCGCTTTAAATTCACACGGACTGTCTTTCATTCTCAACATGCAGGTCTCGCTCCTCGGCCAGGTCAACTACTTGGACACCTACCAGGCCATGCAGGATTTCACGGCCAAGCGCAGCGTGGAAACACCCGATGCGCTGTGGCTATGTGAACACCCTCCCGTTTTCACCCAAGGTTTGGCTGGCTTGGCGGGGCATGTTTTGAATGCTGGCGACATCCCTGTGATTGCAACAAACCGAGGGGGGCAGGTCACCTACCATGGGCCAGGGCAAATCATGGCCTACCCCCTGATGAACCTGCAAAGGGCTGGCTACTTTGTCAAAGAGTATGTCTACCGATTGGAAGAAGCCGTCATTCGCACGCTGGCTCATTTTGGCGTGACGGGTCACCGCGTCGCCAATGCACCTGGCATTTATGTTCGCTTGGCCGACCCCTTTGCACACCAAGCCTTAACTGGGCCCGCCTTGCCAAGCGATCCCTTCAAGGGCCTTGGAAAAATCAGTGCGCTGGGCATCAAAGTCAGCCGCCAATGCACCTATCACGGTTTGGCTTTGAACGTCAAAATGGACCTTGAACCCTTTCAGCGCATCAATCCATGTGGCTATGCCGGTTTGCAAACCGTGGATCTTTTTACAATAGGGGTCAACGCCTCTTGGGAAGAAGCTGCCGATGTTCTGGCGCACAAACTGACATCCTTGCTGGCACCCTGATACCGAAAGAAAACCATGACCAAAGACGCCGGCCTTACCCGCAACGTGGTGCGAGAAGCCCAAACACAAGAGAACTACGATGCCTCGGCCAAACAAAAAGCGGCCGCCAAGTTGTCGCGCATCCCCATCAAAGTAGAAGCTGGCGAAATTCTCAAAAAGCCCGAGTGGATTCGCGTCAAAGCCGGTTCACCCACCACCCGTTTTTACGAGATCAAAGACATTCTCCGCAAGAACAGTTTGGTCACCGTTTGCGAAGAAGCCAGTTGCCCCAACATTGGTGAATGCTTTGGCAAAGGCACGGCCACCTTCATGATCATGGGTGACAAGTGCACGCGTCGCTGCCCCTTCTGTGATGTGGGCCATGGCCGACCCGATCCTTTGGATGTGAACGAGCCCAGCAACTTGGCGCGCACCATTGCCGACTTGAAATTGCGCTATGTGGTCATCACCAGTGTTGACCGCGATGACTTGCGCGATGGCGGTGCCGGTCATTTTGTCGATTGCATTCGTCAAACACGCGAGCTGTCCCCCGAAACCCAAATTGAAGTGTTGGTGCCCGACTTCAGAGGCCGCGATGAACGTGCCCTTGAAATTCTCAAGTCTGCACCACCCGATGTGATGAACCACAATTTAGAAACAGTGCCACGCCTTTACAAAGAAGTACGCCCTGGTTCCGACTATCAGTTTTCACTGCAGCTCTTGAAAAAATTCAAAGCGCTCTTTCCGCACGTGCCCACCAAAAGCGGCTTGATGGTGGGCCTGGGTGAAACCGATGAAGAGATTTTGGACGTGATGCGCGACATGCGCGCGCACAATATTGAAATGCTGACCTTGGGTCAATACTTGGCGCCTTCCAACAGCCATTTGCCGGTAAAGCGTTATGTGCACCCTGACACCTTCAAAATGTTTGAAGAGAAGGCCTACGAGATGGGCTTTACGCATGCTGCTGTGGGCGCCATGGTGCGCTCTAGCTACCACGCAGACCAACAAGCGCATGCAGCGAGCTTGGCGCGTTGAACGCTTCTAAAAAATCTTTTTTCTATGCCTTAGGCGCCATTGCGCTGTGGGCCACACTGGCGCCAGTTGGTGTGAGGTTATCGCACCTGCCCCCATTTTTATCGACCGGTTGCGCGCTCTTGGTGGGCAGCTTGGTTGCCCTGCCATGGTCGCGCTTTCAATGGCAACATGCCCTCGTGCCTGCCCGCACTTTGTTGCTGGGCATTTATGGTTTATTTGGTTTTCACTTTTTGTTGTTTCTGGCACTCAGAACAGCGCCAGCCGTTGAAGCCAACTTAGTAAACTATCTGTGGCCTCTGCTAATTGTGGTGCTCGCGCCTGTGTTTCACAAAGGAACTCGTTTGCATTGGCGGCAAGTGTTGGCAGCCTTGGCGGGATTCAGTGGTGCGGTTTGGGTCATCACAGGCGGCCAGGTCATCGATCTTCAAATCAATGTGGGCTATTTGGCCGCTCTGGGTTCGGCCTTTATTTGGGCCACCTATTCACTCATGACGCAGCGCGTGCCCGCCTTTCACACCGCAGCCATTGGCAGCTTTGGTTTGGTTTCTGGCGTGTTGTCATTGGCCTGCCACTTTGCCTTAGAGACCCCTGTCACCATTTCAAACCAAGACAGCCTGCTGTTAATTTGGATGGGCCTTGGGCCTTTGGGCTTGGCGTTTTATTTGTGGGACGCCGCACTCAAAAACGGGCGTGCACAACAAATTGGTTTGCTGAGTTTTTTAACACCCTTGGGCTCGACCATTTTGCTTTTACTAGACAGACAAGAAGCACTCACACCCACAGTGGCATGGGCTGCTTTGTTGATTGTGGGCGGCGCTTGGCTGGGGCGAACTGTCAACACGGAAGCTGCCAACGACCCTTACTTTGAAAAGCCCGAAAGATCCAATTAAATAGCCAAGAGACTGGCAGGATCTTCAGACACCAATACTTTCGCTGCAAAGGTTTTGAGTTTTTCGGTATCGGCGCGCAAGATTTGTTGTTTGACCAACAACACTTGCGACGGATGCATTGAAAAACTTCGAAGGCCCATGCCCAAAAGCAATCGTGTCATGGCCACATCGCCGGCCATCTCACCACAGACCGACACACTCTTGCCTTGCGCTGCACCTTCAGAAATGGTGTCGGCAATCAAGCGCAAAACCGCTGGGTGCAAGGGGTCGTACAAATGCGCAACGCTTTCATCGGCGCGATCAATGGCCAATGTGTATTGAATCAAGTCATTGGTTCCGATGGACAAAAAGTCAAAGTGCTTCAAGAAAAGTTTGAGCGATAAAGCGGCGGCCGGTATTTCAATCATGGCGCCCAGTCGCACATTGCCATAGGCTACACCGCGCGCATCTAAATCGAGTTGGGCCTGCTTAATTAGTGCAAGCGTTTGGTGAATTTCACTGGCGTGTGCCAACATGGGCACCAACAAATTGACTTTGCCCAAGGCCGCGGCACGCAAGATGGCGCGCAATTGCGTCAAAAACATTTCGGGGTCGGCCAGGCTCCAACGAATGGCGCGCAAACCCAGCGCGGGATTCAAGTGAGCTGCGTCGTGCCGTACCTCATCGAGTGGTTTGTCGGCACCCACATCCACAGTTCGAATAGTGACTGGCAAACCCTTCATGCCTTCAATGGCTCGCCGATACTGTTCAAACTGCTCTTCCTCTTCGGGCAAATTGCCCTGCCGCCCCATGAACAAAAATTCACTCCGGAAAAGGCCTACGCCAACGGCACCGGCCAGCAATGCCGCAGCGGCATCTTCAGGCATTTCAATGTTGGCCAAGAGTTCAATCTTTTGACCATCCAAGGTCACGGCGGGTGTGTGGCGCAACCTTGACAAACGTTCGCGCTCCAAATCGCCTTGGCGTTGCTTAAAGCCATACTCCGCCAAAATAATGGGCGATGGATCGACGATGACCACACCCATGTCGCCATCAATGATGATCCAGTCGTCTTGGCGAATGAGTTGGCTGGCGCTGCGTGCACCCACCACAGCAGGGATGTCTAAGCTGCGCGCCACAATGGCGGTGTGTGAAGTTTTGCCACCCACATCGGTCACAAAACCCGTGAACACACTTTGCTTGAACTGCAACATGTCGGCTGGCGACAAATCGCGCGCAACCAACACCAAGGGCACATCCATGGTGTCGCCCAATTGCAGTTCTTGTTGCGGCCTGGCGTGTGGCTTGACACGTGCCGCAGGGGAGTCGCCGCCTTTTAGAAAGTGCAACACGCGCTCTGTGACTTGTTCGAGGTCAGACTTGCGCTCGCGCAAATAGGCATCTTCCATCTCGTCAAACTGGCGGGCAATGACCTCCATTTGACTACTGAGCGCCCATTCGGCGTTGTAAAAACGCTCTTCTATCCATTGCTTGACGCCTAAAGACAAGCTTTCATCTTCAAGCAGCATCAGGTGCACATCGAGCAGCGCACCCAGTTCAGGCGGCGCATCACTGGTCAGCTCTTTTTGAAGGCGCGTGAGTTCTTCGACCACCGCATTGCGCGCTTGGCGTAATCTGTCAATTTCTGTCGCAACTTGGTCGGGCTGGATGAAATAGTGGGCAACGTCGACACGGCTGGAAGCAACCAGCACCGCCCGTCCGATGGCAATGCCACGGGCAACCGCCAAGCCATGAATGCTAAAAGTCATTCACCCTCGCCAAATTTGTCGGCAATGATGGCCAAAACTGCGTCCAGGGCCTCTTGCGCTTGATCGCCGTCGGTGTCGATGGTGACTTCGCTGCCAATGCCTGCGGCCAGCATCATGACACCCATGATGCTTTTGGCGTTAACACGTCGCTCGCCTTTGGCGATCCAAACCTCACACGGAAAACTACCCGCCAATTTGGTCAACTTGGCAGACGCTCGCGCGTGAAGTCCGAGCTTATTGCTGATGGTCGTTGAAGCTTGGGGCATGTCGAGGTCCTGATTGATTTTGAGGGGCTGTACAGCCCACCGGCATGATGCCTTGTGCGCCACCGGCTTGTGCACGCGTAGCCAAAGCATCGAGGCTTTCGTGTCGATAGCAAACGCTTCTGAGCAACATGGGCAAATTGACGCCCGCCAGCAAGCGCGTGTCAATGCCATCGTTGAGTTTTTGGGCCACATTGGAAGGCGTTGCACCAAACACATCGCTTAAGAGCAAAACTTCTGGCGTGTTCAGTTTGGCCATGGCCGCCTTGGCCAATTTCAAACTTTCCTCTGGACTGGCGTTGGGGGCAATATCGAGCGCCTCCACCCCTGAGGCGCACTCGGGGAAAACGTGCAAAGCACATTCACGCAAAGCCGAGGCCAGCGGTGCATGGGCAACGATGAGAATTCCAATCATGCCGAATTATCGCGGTTTGCCCAATGAAAATAAACATACGACAGCGTGGCACATACGCCAAAGACAGAAAATGCCGACTGAAAGGCCAAAACCGGTGGCCAGCCCAAGGATTTAAAGAAGTCTACGCCCAAGCCAATGCCCCACTGAACCGTAAACACACCCACGAAAATGACCAGGTTGTAAGCCGACAAAGCACGGCCTGCCAAATGCGGCGGGAAAGCCATGCCAACGGCTGGCTGCGCCAATGAAACAAAGGTGCTACTGACGCAGAACAATGTCAAAACGATGGCGGTGTACTCGCCCAATTGGGGACCCAAAACAATCAGGGCGGCCAAAATTAGCAAACAAACAGGCTGCCCCCAGGCAATCAATCGGTTTGGGGAAATGCCACGTTGTGCCAGCTTGGGGGTTACCAAGCCCCAAATCCAAAACGCGATGAGCATGGCCAAGTTGATGCCAAACAGCCCAGTGGCTGCCGCAATGGGCGAATAGCCCCCGACCACTGTCATCCACGGACCGGCCCACAAAGTTTGGATGGCCAGCATACCGGCATAGCAAAAAAATCCGATGGGTGCCATGCGCCAAAAGTAAGCGTTGCGCCAAATAGGTCCATAGCCAGGTTCATCGTCAAGTGGCTTGGCTGAAGTTTCTTGTGGCTTTTCCCAAGCCGGGACCACCCAATAAATCATCAACATGGCCAACACCACCAACGCGGCAAGACCTACAAAAATTGCGCGCCAGCCCGTGATGGGCATCAACCATTGCACGGGCAAGGTTGAGCAAAGCATGCCCAGCGAGCCGGTCATGAGCATCCACGAATTGGCACGAAGTTGCGACCCTGGGTCCATCCAACGCCTGTAGCCCGTTAAAGGCGACATTAAGCAGGCGCTAACACCGATGCCGCAAAGCACCCGCGCCAGCCACAAACCCAAAAAGCTTTCTGCCATTGCAAAGCAAATGCAGCCTAATACGGCCACCACCAAAAAGGACAAGATCACTTTTTTGGGGCCATGCAAATCCAACCACTTGCCCAAGGGCAATTGCGTGATCGAGAAGCCAAGAAAGTAGCCCCCCGCCAAAAGTCCTAAGTCTTGCGCCGACAGCGACAACTCTTGCGTGAGGGCCGGCGACAGTGTGGCCGTAATGGCCCGCATCAAAGTTGACAAAAAATAAGCGAATGCAAAGGCCAAAAAGACCCCGACCATTTCACGCCTCGCCAGCATTGGGCTTTGGTTTGGGTTCATGGCAATTTAAAACTTTCAATAAATTGGTCGGCACTTTGCTGGCTTTTTGATGCCTTGGTGTTGTTTTGATAGACCACGGCATGCACCATCCGAAGTTGATTGCCTTCCAAATGGGAGAACCAAATAGCATGTGCCGTCAGTGCTTTTCCTTTGGGGTCTGTGCCTTGTGCTTTGATGCGAACTGCGCCGGGTAAGGCTGATTTTTGAGGTGTCCAAAGCACGTCTTGAACGTCCTTGGCGCGCATATTTTGCAAGGTCGCTTGGCGCCAACCTTTGATCAACTCTTCTCGCTCCACAGATGCCACGGCTTGTGTTGACATGACTGCCCAAACCGCATCGTCGGCTTCACAGCCTGCCACAGCGAGCTCAAAAGCTTGTCCGGCCATGTTCACGGTTTTGACGGTTCTGTCTGGCTTGCATGGCAATTCAAAACGCAATGCACTGCCCTCGACCTGACTGGCCCGCCAGTTCAGGCTGGGCTGACACGCTGTCAAACCCAGCAAACCGAGCAGGGTCAGCGCAGAAGATAAATATTTCAACATGGCTTGATTATCAACGCGAGCATGGGACTTTGTTTTTCGCGACAATGTGCGCATGAATTCATTAGACGGCATCCGCATTCTCGACCTGTCCCGCGTATTGGCAGGCCCTTGGTGTACTCAAACATTGGCCGACTTAGGGGCCGATGTGATCAAAATTGAACGCCCCGGCGCGGGCGATGACACGCGCAGCTGGGGCCCCCCTTTCTTGAAAGATTCCGAAGGTAGAGACACACCTGAGGCAGCTTATTACTTGGGAACCAATCGAAATAAGCGCTCACTTACATGCGACATCTCCAAGTCAGAAGGTCAGACTCTGATTCGAGAATTGGTGCTGCACTGCGACGTCTTCATTGAAAACTTCAAGGTGGGTGACATGGCCCGCTATGGCCTCGACTATCACAGCCTGAAAGTCCTCAATCCACGCCTTGTTTATTGCAGCGTCACAGGTTTTGGGCAGACCGGTCCCTACAGCGATCGGGCAGGATACGACTACGCCATTCAAGGCATTGGTGGCTTGATGAGTGTCACCGGCGAGCGCGATGACTTGGGCGGCGGCCCCCAAAAAGTGGGTGTGGCGGTGGCTGATTTGTTCACGGGCATGTATGCCACAGTTGGCATTTTGGCGGCCTTGCGACATGCAGAAAAAACGGGGCAAGGCCAGTATGTGGACATGGCATTGCTCGACACGCAAGTGGCCATGCTGGCCAACTTGGGCGCCAACTATTTGGTCAGCGGCAAAACCCCTGGCCGTGCAGGCAATGCGCATCAAAACATCGTGCCCTATCAAGTTTTTGAGGTCAAGCCTGGTCCCGAACTGTTGGCAAGCAACGGCCCTGCAGCCCGCGATCACTTAATTTTGGCGGTAGGCAATGACGGTCAATATGCCAAGTTCTGTGAAGTGGCGGGTCACCCCGAATTGGCGACCGATGTGCGTTTTGCGAAGAACACCGATCGGGTTAAGAATCGCCAAGTGTTGGTGCCTTTGCTAGAAACCATCATGCTGACACGCAGCAAAGCCGATTGGCTTTCGGCGCTCGAAGCCGCAAAAGTGCCATGTGGCGCTATCAACAATTTATCTGAGGTGTTTGCCGACCCGCAAGTGGAAGCCCGTCAAATGGTGAGCACTTGGCAGCATCCCCATCAAAAAGATCTGAAGCTGGTCTCAAGCCCACTCAAATTGAGTGTGACGCCTGTTAGAAAAGACCATGTGCCACCCCAATTGGGTCAACACACCGAAGTGCTGCTGAAAGAAGTTTTGGGCTATACCGACGCTCAAATAGAAGCCCTCAGAAATCAAGACATCATTGGCTGATGCCTTGACGGTTCTTTCGGATTATTCTTTGCGGAAGTTGTCGTGGCAGCCTTTGCAGGTGGCTGCGGCCGGGCCAAAGGCTGTTTTAAGCGCATCGACGTTGCCTGCTTTTGCTGCAACAGCAACCTTGCCAGCTCTACTTGCATTTTGTCGGCAGACTCTTTGAACTTGGCACTGTCTTTCCAAATTTCTGGCTTGGCGCGTGTATCACCTTTGTCGCTGCCTTCGGTGAAGGCGGCCCAGGGCAACTTGGCCATGGCAGCAGCGATGTCTGCGTTTTCGGCAGCGGCTTTGGCATCGTAAGGCGCACGACCTGAAGCCATAGCACCGACACGGCTAAAGTGAGCCGCCATGACAGTAAAACTGGCCTTGCGGTATTTGATGGCATCTTCGGGCTTGGCAAATTGCGCAGCTGCAGGCAATGCCATCATGATAGAAGCCACACTTGTGACCAGCATCAAAAGTTTTTTCATAATGAATTCTAAAATTGTTGGGTTCTCAATAGTTTCGCATGTTTTTAAAATTAATGCAGACTTCCTTTTTTCTGCTGAAAGTAATTGAATGACACCCATCAGAATTTGGGATTTACCAACGCGCATTTTTCATTGGGCGCTGGCGCTTGCAGTCATTGGCTTGGTCATTACGGGCAATGTGGGCGGCAACGCCATGGTTTGGCATTTCCGTCT
>CANKXC010000041.1 GCA_947487355.1 Comamonadaceae bacterium
CCCCAAAAAGGTCAGGTTTTGGTGCGAATCGAAGCAGCCAGCTTGAACTTTCCAGATTTACTGATTGTTCAAAACAAATACCAAATGAAACCCGACCTGCCCTTTGTGCCAGGTTCAGAATATGCAGGGGTGATTGAGGCAGTAGGTGAAGGCGTAACCGACCTCAAAGTGGGCCAGTCTGTGGCTTGTTTGTCTGGCACTGGGGGCTTTGGCACCCATACGCTGGCGCCAGCCAAGTTGTGCATGCCCTTGCCCCCTGGTTTTCCAGCCGTTGATGCCGCGGCTTTCATCATGATTTATGCAACGTCTCACCACGCCTTGATAGACCGTGCTGCTCTCAAAGCGGGCGAGACGGTTTTTATCTTGGGCGCAGCCGGTGGTGTCGGTACTGCAGCCATACAAATTGCCAAAGCTGCAGGCGCACGCGTCATTGCTGCGGCCTCCACAGACGAAAAATGTGCCCTCTGCAAAACATTGGGTGCAGACGAAACCATCAACTACACCACGCAAAACATGCGTGAGGTTTTAAAAGTCCTGACAGAAGGAAAAGGCCCCGACGTCATTTATGACCCGGTCGGTGGCGATTACGCCGAGCCGGCCTTCCGCTCTATTGCATGGCGTGGTCGTTATTTGGTGGTCGGCTTTGCATCGGGCCCAATCCCAGCCCTGCCCTTCAATTTGGCCTTGCTCAAAGGCGCTTCCATTGTGGGCGTTTTCTGGGGTGACTTTGCCAGACGCGAACCCCAGGCCAATGCCGCCATGATGGCTGAGTTGGCCAAGTGGTACGCCCAGGGCAAAGTCAAACCCTTCATTGACCGCACCATGCCCATGAGTGAACTCAAGGCAGCTTATGCGCACATGGGATCGCGCGGCGTCATGGGCAAACTGGTCATGGTGAATTGAAAATCACAACTTGAGTGGCTGGCCCACTCAAGTTCATTTCTTTTTCAGCGCTGGATCGTGCCGCTTGATCCAGTCAAAAAACTCGTGATACCAAATCACGTTATTGGCGGGCTTCAAGATCCAATGATTTTCATCAGGGTACCAAAGTAAGCGTGCGTCAACGCCCTTGGCTTTCAAGGTGTTGTAGTAAGCCAAGCCCTGCGAGTCGGGAACTCGATAGTCTTTGGCACCGTGAATAACCAAAGTTGGCGTTTTCATGCTGGCAGCATATGCATGTGGACTTTGTGAATGCACTTTCTGCATGTCGTTCCAATACCAACCGCCCAACTCTTGGGCATGCCAGCCATAGGCATCGTCTGAGAACATGCCGACCCAGTCATAGCACCCCGCATGGCAAACGTAGGCTTGGTACTTGCCTGGTTTAACGTGCGCATTCATCCATGCCACCATGTAACCCCCGTAACTGCCGCCTGTGGCAAACACGCGGCCTTTGTCGATCCATGTCTTCTTACGCAACCAATCGGTACAAGCCTCCATGTCTTGGAGCTCCAATTGACCCCATTGATGGGTAATTGAATCTAAAAATTTCAGGCCAAATCCTGAAGAGCCATGGTAGTTGACGTTGGCAACCACATACCCTTGCGCAGCAAAGACGTGATAGTTCCAGCGCCAGTGCCAAACATCGCCAGGGCCCGTGTGTGGGCCGCCGTGAATGGTGTGCAATAAGGGGTATTTTTTGGTTTTGTTAAACCCAGGTGGAAAATGCAACCAAACCTGCACGTCATCGCCCTCAGCACCCTTGAACCAATGTTCCTCGGTATTGCCAAGGGCAATGCCATCGAGCAAGTCGTCATTGAAATATTCAATGCGTTTGCAATCACTTGAAGCTACTTGCCCAGATTCATTGACCTTCATCACGTGAATGCGTCCCGGATGAATTGCACGGTCCATCAAGGTCACCAATTGGCCCGCAGCTTCGTCAAACGCGTGTACCGTTCCACCTTCTGAAACAACTGTAGATTGGGATGTGGCAATGTCAAAACGCCACACATGTTGGCGGCCCTTGTCTTCGGCCTTGCACAACAAAGCGCTACCGTCTTCACTCCACTTGAGCGGCGCTTGAGGTTCGCGGTCCCAATGGGCACTGATGGTTTTCCAAGCGGTGCCTTGCTTCTTTGTTTGAGTGGCCTTTTGAGGCTGCATTTCTAGCAAAGCAAGGTGTGATGGTTGGGTGTGCTTGAGTGACTGATGAGATGCCAAGAAAGCCAACTGATCACCTGTTGGGCTGTAGGCAGGACCTGCAAAATCCCAATCTTTGTTTTTCACCAAATCACGCACAGCCACAACACTGGAGCCCTTGAGTTCAATTTCTGCCAAGGCCATGCGGGGTGCGGCATTCTTTGCTTTGTCCGGATCGTGCACAAAGCAAATAGATTTGCCATTTGGAGAAATAGCAAACTCATTGGCGCTGGGCTCACGCCTAGGCAGTTCATAGCCACTGCCCTCAAGCAAGTCCGTCACACGACCTGAAGCAATGTCCAGTATCAGAATGTGAGGAACGCGGTTCATGGGCAGGTTGTGATCCCAATGCCGATAGACAGCGTCTTCAGTGGCGTAGGCTGTGTCTTTGCGAGCTTTGGTTTCTTTGAGTTGATCTGCCTGTGCTTTGGACCCCTTCAGCTTGGGCCAAACCCAAGAGATGAATGCAATTCGTTTGCTGTCAGGAAACCATTTGAAATCAACCACGCCAGTGGCCACATCCGCGGCGCGTTGAGCCTCTCCCCCGTCAGGTGGTATCAAATACAACTGAGGCTCATCATCTTTTTTGCCATTTTGTTCACGCGTGGCTACAAAGGCAACCCACTCACCGTTTGGTGAAAACTGCGGGCGACCGTCTTTCTCGCCGCATTGAGTCAGTTGGCGGGGTTGCCCTCCCAAGGTCGAAAGCAACCAAATGGCGCTTTGAATTTTGTTTTCTTTGACCGAAGGTTGTGCAACGGCACAAACTGCTTGAGCACCATCTGGGCTAATGCTGGGTGCACCTAGGCGTTGAAGTTGCCACATCAACTCAACGGTGAGTTGTTTCGAAGTTTTTGTAGATCTTGAAGTCGCCATGATGTTCAAACCTTATTTCACAAACGAACGAAAAAAGGGTTTACAAGAAATCTTGTAAACCCTTTGAATTTTTGGGGTGGCTGATGGGGCTCGAACCCACGACAACAGGAATCACAATCCTGGACTCTACCAACTGAGCTACAGCCACCGTAAAAACAAAATTATAGCCGAAAGAATAAAGCTATCTGGCCATCAAGCCGGCGTTTTAGCTTTCTCAGCTGATGGCTTGGCGACCAAAATCTCGGCCTTCATGACCGATTTCAATTCCGCCAAATATGCCAATGTTTCTGCAGCGCCCCAGAGCTGCGTGAATTGTTGTTGTGCCTGTTTCATCAAGGCTTGATTGTCTTCAGGTGGCAAGACCTTGGTCACCCGAATGACCGCATAGCCTTGGGCGCCCAAATCGACACCACTGACTGCAGGCAGTTTGTTGGGATCGACTTTTAAGACAGCCTCAACCACTTGAGGCAACTGTCTTTGAGATTTTTCTCTGGACAGCACCATTGCGTTGGGCAAACCCTCTGCACTCGTTTTCAAATTGGCCAACTTTTGCTCGCCTTGCACTTTGGCCATTTCTGCGGCCTTGTCTTGCGTCAAGTTGCGTTTTACCAGGTCCTTAACTTCCGTTAATGCCAAAGCTGCAGCAGGCTGATGTTTGACAACACGCGCAGACACCAAGGTATTGGGTGCCACTTCAATGGCCTCTGTGTTGCGTTGTTTTTGCAGAGATGCCTCACTGAAAAGCGCTTGCAACAAGGCTGGGTTGTTCAATAAGTTTTTGCTTTGTGGATTTTGTGATTCCGCATTGCGCGCTACTTTGCTGGCTTTTTGAACACTCAGTTTTAACTTTTCGGCAACAGGCTTCAAGCTGTCGGACTGCTCGTAAACAGTATTAGAAAAAGTTTCAGCCATTTCTGCAAACTTGCGTTGGGCTTGCTGCTTTTTCAAGTCAGCTTCTAAGGAAGGACGCAAGGCTTCAAAACTTTGAGCCTTAGGTGCTTTGATGTCAGTCAGTTGAATGATGTGGTAGCCAAACTCAGACTCCACAATGTCGCTAATGTCTGACTTCTTCAAACCGAAGGCGGCATCTTCAAACGGCTTGACCATGGCGCCACGGCCAAAGAAGTCCAAATCGCCGCCTTTGACAGCAGAGCCTGGGTCTTGTGAATTTTTTCTTGCGACATCTGCAAAGCTAGCGGGCTTGGCCTTCACTGCTTTAAGCAGCTCTTCAGCTTTGGCGCGTGCAGCTTTCTTTTCGGCTTCTGGCGCATCCTTGGCGGCAGTAATTAGAATGTGGCTGGCACGGCGCTCTTCTTTGCTGGACAAGCGTTGTAAATTTTGTTCGTAATATGACTTTAAGTCTTGCTCGTTGAGAACAATGCTTTGTCGAAGGCTTTCGATGTCAAGAATCACATATTCAATGTCGGCTGATTCCATCGATTGAAATTTGCTTGAATTTTTGTCGTAATAAGCTTGGATGTCAGCCTCACTGACATTGACTTTGCTTAAAAAATCGGCTGCAGGAAAATTGACAATTTGAACTTCACGACGCTGCATGAAAGCATTCATGGCTGTTTGCGTTTGAGCCAAAGTGGCAAATGCCGATCCCTGCACGCCCTGAACAACCTGTTGATTGGAAATGTCTGCACGCATTTGCATTTCAAACATTTCAGGGGTCATACCTTGCGATGCGACAAGCTGCTTGTAGCGCTCCATGTCGAGTTTGCCATCGGGCGAGCGCAAGGCTGCGATGGCCGGAATGGACTGCAACTCACGCGCTAATTTTGTGTCGCTGGCGACCAACTGCAACTTTTGCGCAGCAGCAGCCACCACTTGATCGCGAACCAAGCGCTCTAACGTTGCATATTTGGCTTCGGGTGTATCAAACATCTTGACATCGATGTTGGGCATTGAAGAGCGAATGCGATCAACTTCGCGCTTGTGAGCAGCATCCCAATCGCCTTGGCTAATTTTGTTGCCATTGACCTTGGCCACCGTAGCGCCTTGGTCCTTGAAACTGCTGTAGCCTTCCAAACCAAACAGCACGAAGGACGGGATGATGAGCAAGAACAAAATGCCCATCATGATCTTGGTGTTGTTACGGACAAAATCAAACATGTGAGAACTCTCTGTGTAGTGACACTCTAAATGTCTAAAAAAGACAAAAGGCGAACATGTTGTTCGCCTCTGTTTGGGGGTGGTGGGTGATGACGGGGTCGAACCGCCGACCTACGCCTTGTAAGGGCGCCGCTCTACCAACTGAGCTAATCACCCCCCCTTAATCAAAGATTAATTCAAGGCGTCTTTTAAGGCCTTGCCTGGACGGAACTTAGGCACCTTGGCAGATTTGATCTTGATGGCAGCGCCAGTGCGTGGGTTACGACCGGTACGAGCAGCACGCTTTGTAACGGCAAAGGTACCAAAGCCAACCAGGGCAACAGTGCCGCCCTTTTTCAAAGTGGTGCGAACGGCACCGATGGTGGCTTCCAATGCGCGGCCAGCAGCAGCTTTAGAAATGTCTGCTTGTTTAGCAATGTGCTCGATCAATTCTGTCTTGTTCATACAAAGAGCCTTAGAAAAAAATAGACCACTCAAAAATTTGAGTGATCACAAGTTAAAAATTTTAGGATGCAGTTTAAAACTTCACGACAAACTTTTTTGTCTACGCAAAGCGTTTGTCAACTTGAATTTAGCCAGACAAAAAGCGCCTGTCAAATGATTTTGAGTCTATAAACCGCTAAGCGAAACGAATTCTAGACGCAAACTGAATGTCAGTGAGGGATTGATTCAAAAAAATTTGATGGTTGTTGAATCTTGCTTAAATTAGTTCTCATAAAACAGCAGCGATGGCTTTGCCGACGTCTTGCGTATTAGCAGAACCCCCTATATCTGGTGTACGCGGGGCACCACTTTGAGGCGCCAATGTTTTTTCAATGGCATTGAGCACAGCGTCATGGGCTGGCTTACAACCTAAGAACTCAAGCATCATGGCACCACACCAAATTTGACCTATGGGATTGGCAATGTTTTTACCAGCAATGTCTGGAGCTGATCCATGCACCGGTTCAAACAATGAGGGGTATTTTCTATCGGGGTTAAGGTTGGCACTTGGGGCAATACCGATAGTACCTGTACAGGCTGGACCCAAATCTGACAGGATATCGCCAAACAAATTACTGGCCACTACCACATCAAAAAAATCTGGTCGCTGAACAAAATGCGCTGTCAATATATCGATGTGAAATTTATCCACGTTGATGCCTGGATAGTTTTTTGCCATTTCCACCACGCGTTCATCCCAGTAAGGCATGGTGATAGCAATGCCATTTGACTTTGTGGCACTTGTCAAATGTTTTTTGGGTCGCGATTGGGCCAACTCGAAAGCAAACTTCAAAACACGGTCTACGCCAATGCGAGACATGACCGTTTCTTGCATGACAATTTCTCGCTCGGTGCCGGGGTACATCCGACCACCGATACTTGAGTATTCGCCTTCTGTGTTTTCACGCACGATGTACATGTCAATCTCACCGGGTTGACGCGGACTGCCATCGCGACGCACAACAGGCGCAATGATGCCTGGCATTAATCGGGCTGGTCGCAAATTGATGTATTGATCAAACTCACGGCGAAACAACAGCAAGGAGCCCCAAAGTGACACGTGGTCTGCAATTTTGTCTGGCCAACCAACAGCGCCAAAGTAAATGGCGTCATGTCCGCCAATTTGGTCTTTCCAATTGTCGGGCAACATTTGGCCGTGCTTTTCAAAGTAATCCCAGCTTGAAAAATCGAAATGGTCAAAGTGCAAATCTAGATTGAACTTGCTGGCTGCCGCCTCCATGACACGCAAACCTTCGGGCATGACTTCTTTGCCAATGCCATCGCCCGCGATGACTGCAATTCTTTTTTTGGACATGTGAACAATCTCCTAATTTGATTCTTTGACTTTGGGCGCACGAATGACCCAACTGACGCCCCACGCGGTCAGGGCAATGCCCAGCAATGTCACGAAGGTAATGGGTTCATCAAACAACAACCAGGCCAATATGGCGGTGCAAGGTGGCACCAAATACATCAAACTAGTGACAGATGCTGCCGCACCCTTTTGAATCAGCAAATACAACAGCGAGCTACCGCCCAATGTCAGCCCTAGTACAGACCAAGCCATGGCACCCCAAAGTTCTGCGTTCCATTGAATGGCCTCGGTCTCCAAAAATGCGAGTGGCATGGTCACGACAAGCGCGGCAATGAGTTGGATGGTATTGGCACTTCTGACATCACAGGGTTTAACAAAACTTTTTTGATACAAAGTGCCCAATGTGATTGAAAGCAAAGCCATCAATGCAAAGCTTAAATTCACAAGGTTGACGTGATCTAACGCACTGCCCTGTGTCAACTTTCGCCACACCACCAGAAGTAAGCCCAAAAAACCCAAAATTAAGCCCTTCCACTGGCGTTGGCTTATCTTGTTTTCTGCACCTGTAACGCGAGACGATAACCAGATGGCAGTCAGAACTGGCTGAAACCCAACGATGAGGGCTGACAACCCGGAGCCCATGCCTGCTTTGACGGCAGCCCAAACGCCCCCCAAATAGCCTGCATGCATCAAGATGCCCGTGATGCTCAGATGCAAAAATTCTTGCCGCGTTTGAGGCCATTTCACTTTGGCAAAGTAAATCCAAATTGAAAAACAAAATATCGAGAGTGCATAACGCATTGCCAAGAAGGAAAATGGCGGCGCATGCGGCATGCCATAGCGGGCCACAATGAACCCGGTGCTCCAGATCAGCACAAAAATAGCTGGCATGGCGCGAAGCCAAGCGCTGGAGGGGTCATTGGAATTCATGGATTTGCGATGGAAGCTGCAAACGGAAACAGCGCATTCACTTCACACGTGCGCGTATTTCAGGCAATGCTTTTTGCATGTAATAAATCATGGACCAGATGGTCAAAATAGAGGCTCCCATAATGAGAACCGTACCCCACAAGTGGGTATCGATCAGACCAAACAGTTGTCCGTTGTAAAGCAAAAATGGAATGGCCACCATTTGAACCGTGGTTTTGAGTTTGCCCACAAAATGCACTGCCACGCTTTTACTGGCGCCAATTTGGGCCATCCACTCGCGAAGCGCCGATATGGCTATCTCGCGTCCGATGATGATCAAGGCCACTAGCACATGCGCCCTGTGTAAATGGACCAAGATCAGCAATGAGGCACACACCAAAAATTTATCGGCAACCGGGTCTAAGAAAGCCCCAAATGACGAGGTCTGGTTTAGCTTACGGGCTAAAAAACCATCCAGCCAATCTGTGATGGCAAACACCACGAACATGGTAGTGGCCCAGAAGTTTTGCGACTCAACTGGCAAATCTGAATAGAACACTCCCACAATGAAAGGAATCGCGACAATTCGCGTCCAAGTCATGATGGTGGGAATGGTAAAAAACATGTTGCTTATTGTGGCATGGCTTAGCAACATTTGTATGACGCCAAAGTTCCAACCCCCAGATAACTCAGTGCAGGGCCTGGTAAATGGCCTCCGCTAAATCCTTGGAAATGCCGTCGACGGACATCAAATCGGCCACACTGGCATCCTCAACCCCTTTGACGCCACCAAATCGCTGAAGCAACTTGGCACGTTTTCTAGGACCAATTCCTGCTATTTCTTCCAAGCGTCCACCGCCAACGCGGACCTTTGCTCTTTGCGCCCTCATGCCTGTAATGGCAAACCGATGGGCCTCATCACGAACTTGCGCCACCAACATCAAGGCCGCTGAGTCTTTGCCCAAATAGACCTTTTCTCGACCATCAGCAAACACCAACTCTTCCAAGCCGACCTTTCGGCCTTCACCCTTTTCAACGCCCACGATCAATGCAAGGTCAAGCCCCAATGTCTCAAAGACATCTTTCGCCATAGAGACTTGTCCTTTTCCGCCATCAATCAAAACGACATCTGGCATCCGGACTTTGTGATCACTTTCGCCAGATTGCATGGCCTCGGCCACCTTGCTATAGCGACGCATTAAGACTTGTCGCATGGCAGCGTAATCATCGCCTGCTGTGATGCCTTCAATTTTGTAGCGGCGGTATTCGCTGTTTTGCATCTTGTGATTTTGGAAAACAACACAAGATGCCTGAGTCGCCTCACCCGAGGTGTGCGAAATATCAAAGCACTCCATGCGCAAGGCATCAATGTCATCGGGCGCCAAATCAAGCGCTTCAACCAAAGCCCTGGTTCGGGCTTGTTGTGAACCCTCCTCCGCCAACAACCTGGCCAATTGAATGGCTGCATTTTTTTCTGCCATCTCCAGCCAAGAGCGCCTTTGCTCTCGTGGGTTGTGTACCGCAGAAACCTTGATGCTGGACTGTGAAGTAATAGCATCAATGACCTTGGGATTGATTTTTTCACTGGTAATGAGAACAGCTGGCACAGGAATGCTGAGATAGTGCTGTGCAATGAAGGCTTCCAGCACTTTGACTTCCATACTTTGAACTGCCGTTTCTGCATCGTCCTCTAAAGCCATTGAACCAATGGCATGACCATCCTCCACATGCGATGGAAAATAGGGCCGATCGCCCAAATGACGACCACCACGCACCATGGCCAAATTAACGCAAGCTCTTCCGCCCTGGACTTTTACAGCCAATATATCGACATCTGTTTCGGTCACATTGTCGACAGACTGCTGGTGCAAAACACGCGACAAAGCCGTCATTTGATTGCGCACCTCTGCAGCCAACTCAAATTCAAGTTTGTCGGAGTGCGCCATCATTCGGGCTTCCATGGCCTTCAAGACAGCCTGCGTTTCACCTTTTAAAAATGCCTCTGCCTGCGACACGTCTTCGGCGTATTGCTCGACAGAAACCATGCCAACACAAGGCCCCGAACATCGCTTAATTTGATAAAGCAAACAGGGGCGAGTCCGGTTGGCAAAAACGGTGTCTTCGCAGGTTCTGAGTCTGAACACTTTTTGCAAAAGCTGAATGGTTTCTTTGACTGCCCAGGCGCTGGGGTAAGGCCCAAAGTAACGGTGTTTTTTTTCTACGCCACCGCGGTAATAGGCAATGCGTGAATACTGGTCGGGCTTGACACTGGGCTTGTCAGCCAATTGTGGGGCCGAGTCTTTCGAACGATTGGAACCTGTACCCGACACTTTCAGATAAGGGTAGCTTTTGTCGTCTCTGAACAAAATATTGAACTTGGGGCTCAATGTTTTGATCAAATTATTTTCCAGCAGCAAGGCTTCTGCCTCTGACCTCACCACAGTGGTCTGCATTCGCCTGATTTTGCTCACCATATGGCCAATGCGGGTACCGCCATGGTCTTTTTGGAAATAGCTGCTGACACGCTTCTTCAAATTGCGCGCCTTGCCCACATACAAAACCTGATCCTCGGCATCAAAATACCGATACACCCCGGGCAAACTGGGGAGTGCAGCCACTTCGGCTAACAAAGATTCTGGGTGAACGCTGGACATGGGCGCTATTGTGTCTCGAAGCGCGCGACAATATCACGCATGCTTTGGGACATTTTTTGCCGTGTCATCGACAACCATGGAGATTTGGGGGTCTGCTGGCGCTTGAGCGTCAATTTGGCCGCCAGGGGTCAACGTGTCCGCCTTTGGGTCGATGATGCGTCTGCCCTGATATGGATGGCGCCCGAGGCCAATCTCAATGCTGACGGGTGGGCTCAGCTCAAATTTGACAAGGGTGAAGTCCAAGTCAGGCCTTGGGATGCTGGTTTGAGTCAGACCTCAGAGGCCTCCCATGTCTGGATTGAGGCATTTGGTTGCGAATTGCCCGAGCACTTTCTACTCAATGAACAAGACAAACCTGCCCTTGATCAAGTACCTGTTTGGATCAATTTGGAATATCTAAGCGCTGAATCTTATGTAGAGCGCAGCCATCGCCTTCCCTCTCCGGTCATGAGTGGCCCCATGAAGGGTCGAACCAAATGGTTTTTTTACCCAGGCTTTACTGTAAAAACGGGCGGCCTTTTAAGGGAGAAATACCTTGAAGAATCAAGCACTTGGCAAACGGTCGAGGAAACATCCGTCGCCCTCGATGCCCGCTTCGACCTGCCAATTCAATCAAGTCTTTTTTGCTACGAACCAGCCGCCTTGTTGGAAGCACTCCAGTTGTCATCCTTCAACAGGACAGAACACGAATGGCAAGTGGCCCATGGCCGAGGGGCTCTGGCATTTGACAAAGCACTGGGTGCTTTGCCCCTTAATGGAATGCCACCCAACTTTCAAAAAATTCCGCCTTTGTCGCAAATTGAATACGACCAATTGCTCCGTTCATGCGATTTGAATTTTGTTCGTGGCGAGGACTCCCTGGTCAGGGCGCTGTGGGCCGGCAAAGCCTTGATTTGGCACATTTATCCTCAAGATGATGGCGCCCATGCCGCCAAACTGAACGCCTTTTTGGACTGGCTAAAAGCGCCCGAGAGTCTGCGTCAATTTCACATGACATGGAACGGCCTTTCCCAGGTTGCCTTGCCAGAAATCGACCTGTTGGCATGGCAGGCATGTGTCCAAAATGCCCGCCAACGATTGATGAAACAAGCAGATTTGGTCAGTCAATTGCTTCAATTTGTGGCAGAAAAGGGCTAAAATCGTGAGCTTTGGGAAAACATTGGACACCTTATGAAAGTAGCTCAGGAAATTCGCGTCGGTAACGTCATCATGCAAGGCAAAGATCCCATGATCGTTTTGCGCACCGAATACAGCCGAGGCGGTCGCGGCGCTGCCACTGTTCGCATGAAGCTCAAAGCTTTGCT
>CANKXC010000042.1 GCA_947487355.1 Comamonadaceae bacterium
TACACGTCCAATTCACAAGCGGCCGACGACGTTGTGGCTCAAATTAAAAAGGCTGGCGGTGAGGCCATGTCGGTACAAGCCGATGTGGCCAATGAAGAACAAGTCTTGGCCATGTTTGAAAAAGTTCGCAGCACTTTGGGGCCCCTGCAAGGCTTGGTCAACAACGCTGGCGTGGTCGATGTGTCTGCCCGCTTGGACCAGATGAGCATGGCCCGGTGGCGCAAAATGTTTGACATCAATGTCCTGGGCTCCATGCTCTGCGCACGCGAAGCCATTCGTCAAATGAGCACCTTGCACGGCGGCCAGGGCGGCAGCATTGTCAATCTTTCGAGCGCAGCCGCTCGCTTGGGCGCGCCAGGACAGTACTTAGACTATGCCGCGGCCAAAGGTGCCATCGACAGTTTTACCTTGGGGCTGTCTAAAGAAGTTGCAGCCGAAGGCATTCGGGTCAATGCCATTCGCCCTGGCTTGATTGACACTGAAATTCATGCCTCCGGCGGTTTACCCAACCGCGTTAAAGATTTAGAGCACTTGGTGCCCGCCAAGCGAGGCGGCACAGCCATGGAAGTGGCGCATGCCATTGTTTGGCTACTATCAGATGACGCCAGCTACACCACTATGAGCTTTCTGGATGTTTCTGGTGGCCGATGAACAAGCGTCGCAGCCCAAGTACCATTGACAGGCCTTTACACATTTTGTCTTTTCATTTTTTATGACCACCACCATTGCCCATTTCATTTCGGGTCAAACGACCGCCGGTAGCGCCAGCAGATCGCAAGACGTTTTCAACCCTGCCACCGGCGCCGTAACCGGTCGCGTGGTTTTGGCCAACACGCAGGATGTGATCACAGCGGTGGCAAGCGCTCAAGCGGCCTTTCCTGCTTGGGCAGATACGCCGCCCCTCAAGCGCGCGCGTGTCATGTTCAAGTTTTTAGAGTTGCTTAACCAACACCGCGATCAGTTGGCGCACATGATTACCGCCGAACATGGCAAAGTATTTACCGACGCACAAGGCGAAGTCACTCGCGGCATCGACATCGTTGAATTTGCATGCGGCATACCGCAGTTGCTCAAAGGCGATTTCACAGACCAAGTTTCGACAGGCATAGACAACTGGACCCTGCGACAACCCTTGGGTGTTGTGGCAGGCGTAACCCCATTTAACTTTCCAGTGATGGTGCCCATGTGGATGTTTCCGGTGGCCATTGCCTGCGGCAACACCTTCGTGCTCAAGCCCAGTCCACTAGACCCTAGCCCCAGCTTGTTGATGGCAGAGTTGCTCAAAAAAGCAGGCCTGCCCGATGGCGTGTTCAACGTGGTTCAAGGCGACAAAGAAGCGGTCGACGCTTTGGTAGAACACCCCGATGTGAAGGCAGTGAGCTTTGTCGGCTCTACACCCATTGCCAACAGCTTGTACGAAAACGGCGCGCGCCATGGCAAACGAGTCCAAGCTTTGGGCGGCGCCAAAAATCACATGGTGGTCATGCCCGACGCCGACATTGAACAAGCTGTTGATGCGCTCATGGGCGCGGCGTATGGCTCTGCAGGTGAGCGATGCATGGCCATCAGTGTGGCCGTGTTGGTGGGCGATGTCGCCGAAAAATTAATGCCCTTGTTGTTAGAAAAAACACGCGCACTCAAGGTCCTGAACGGTACCAACTTGGATGCCGAAATGGGCCCCATCGTCACGGCTGCAGCCAAGCAGCGCATTACGGGTTACATCGATGCAGGTATCGCAGAAGGTGCCAAACTGTTGGTAGATGGTCGTGTGTTTGATGGTGCCAAGGCAGGCGCCGGTTGCGACAATGGATTCTGGTTGGGCGGCACGCTGTTTGACCATGTCACCACCGAGATGAAAATTTACAAAGAAGAAATTTTTGGCCCTGTGCTGTCCTGCGTTCGCGTCAAAGATTTTGGCGAAGCAGTGCAAATCATCAACGATCACGAATTTGGCAATGGCGTGAGTTGTTTCACACGCGATGGCAATGTGGCACGCGAGTTTTCAAGGCGCATTCAAGTGGGCATGGTGGGCATCAATGTGCCCATTCCTGTGCCCATGGCTTGGCATGGTTTTGGTGGCTGGAAACGCAGCTTGTTTGGCGACATGCACGCTTATGGCGAAGAAGGTGTGCGCTTCTATACCAAGCAAAAATCGATCATGCAACGTTGGCCCGAAAGCATTGGCAAAGGCGCCGAGTTCGTCATGCCCACATCCAAATAAGCGTTCATGAACGACACCACGTTTGACTACATCATTGTGGGTGCCGGCACTGCCGGTTGCCTGCTGGCCAATCGCTTGTCGGCCGATGCCAGCAAGCGCGTGTTGCTCATCGAAGCGGGCAAGCGCGACGATTACCATTGGATTCACATTCCTGTGGGCTATTTGTATTGCATTGGCAACCCTCGCACCGACTGGCTTTATCAAACTGAAGCGGCACCCGGCTTGAATGGTCGCTCACTGCGCTATCCCCGGGGCAAAGTGTTGGGCGGTTGTAGCAGCATCAACGGCATGATTTACATGCGGGGTCAATCGCGTGATTACGATCAGTGGGCCAACATCACAGGCGATGCAAATTGGCAATGGGAAAAGTGCTTGCCCTACTTTAAGTTTCATGAAGACCATTACAAGGGTGCTACACCGCTTCATGGCGAAAAAGGTGTCTTGCCTGAGTTGCTTCAAACAGGCAACGCACAAGACGATCATTCCACCGACTATTTCAAAGTCTTAAAGGCCAGACAAGCCGGCGGCGAGTGGCGCATCGACAAACAGCGACTCAGTTGGGACGTGTTGGAGTCATTTTCAAAGGCGGCACAACAAGCCGGTCTCCCTTCTACCTCTGACTTCAATCAAGGCAACAACGAAGGCGTTGGCTACTTTGATGTGAACCAAAAAAATGGTTGGCGCTGGAACACAGCACAAGCTTTTTTAAGGCCCACTTGTTATGCACGTCCCAACTTCGAGTTGTGGACACAAGCGCAAGTGGCGGGCCTGGTCATTGAGACAGGTGCCGATGGCTTAAAGCGCTGCACTGGCGTGAAAGTTTGGGATGGCCATCAATTGCTTACCGCCACCGCCAAACGCGAAGTTGCATTGAGTGCTGGCAGCATTGGCTCTGCGCACATTTTGCAACTCGCTGGCATTGGCAACGCCCAAAGCCTGCACGACAAAGGTGTGGCTGTCACGCACGACCTGCCGGGTGTGGGTGCCAATTTGCAAGACCATTTGCAAATCCGTTCGGTGTACAAAGTGAAGAACGCCAAGACGCTCAACACCTTGGCCAACAGCTGGTGGGGCAAGGCCAAAATTGGCTTGGAATATGCCATGTCACGCTCAGGTCCCATGAGCATGGCGCCCAGTCAATTGGGTGCATTTACCAAAAGCAGTCCCGAGCATGCATGGCCCAACATTCAATACCATGTTCAGCCCTTAAGCTTGGACGCCTTTGGCGAACCGCTGCACAATTTCCCCGCCATCACCGCCAGTGTCTGCAACTTGAATCCGACCAGTCGCGGTAGCGTGAGTTTAAAGAGCGCCGATTTCAATGATGCGCCAGCCATTGCCCCCAATTATTTAAGCACCGACGAAGATCGCAAAGTGGCAGCAGACAGTTTGCGTGTCACGCGGCGCATCATGTCGCAAGCAGCCATGGCGCCGTATGCGCCCGAGGAATACAAACCTGGCGCTCAGTATCAAAC
Organism: Comamonadaceae bacterium; assembly: GCA_947487355.1. Taxonomy (GTDB): domain Bacteria; phylum Pseudomonadota; class Gammaproteobacteria; order Burkholderiales; family Burkholderiaceae_C; genus Limnohabitans_A. The sequence goes on from CANKXC010000042.1 coordinate 3,697, forward strand.
TGACGAAGACTTGGCGCGCTTGGCTGGCGACATTGCCAGCACCATTTTTCATCCTGTGGGAACCACACGCATGGGCCGCGACGACGACCCTATGGCCGTCGTCAACAGCCGTTTGCAAGTGCATGGCATTCACGGATTGCGCGTGGTCGATGCGGGTGTGATGCCCACCATTACCAGCGGCAACACCAACAGCCCCACCCTCATGATTGCCGAAAAAGCAGCGCATTGGATGGCTTTGGAAGCCGCGGGAAATCCCTGATACTTTGAGGGTCCGAATGCGGCTACATTCTCCTCACTCGATGAACTGCTGTTTGGGTTCGTTTTGAGGGCAGAGGAGACACCCAAACTATTCGAACATCAACATCCAAAACGAGATGTAACTTTTTATAAGCGTCGCGCAAGCGGCGCTTTTTTTTATGGAAATATTCATCGTCTCACTGGCGTCATTGTTTGCCGGCTTGGTCGATTCCATTGTGGGCGGCGGCGGCCTGATTTTGATTCCCGCCTTGTTTGCCACCTTTCCCTCTGCACCACCCGCTACCTTGTTGGGCAGCAACAAAAGTGCGTCTGTTTGGGGCACCGCATTTGCCACTTACCAGTTCAGCAAAAAAGTCGATTTGCGTTGGGCATCCCTCTTGCCTGCTGCGTTGGCAGGCATCTTGGGCTCCGTGTGTGGCGCGTGGGCCGTCACGCAAATTGACCCCGGCTTTTTAAGGCAAGCGTTGCCATTTTTGCTTTTGGCATTGTTGGTCTACACCTTGGTTAAAAAAGAAATGGGGCAGACCCATGCCCCCTTGTTAAGTGGCCGCGGGGAAACTTACGTCGCCATGTTGATGGGCTTGATGATTGGTTTTTACGATGGCTTTTTTGGCCCTGGCGCCGGCAGTTTCTTTGTTTTTGCCTACGTTCGTTTATTGGGTTATGACTTTTTAAATGCTTCGGCCAATGCCAAATTCATGAACTTGGCCACCAATTTTTCCGCCTTGGTTTTGTTCACCCTTCAAGGCCATGTTTGGTGGCATTTGGCCATTCCGATGGCCATCGCCAATGTCATTGGCAGCCTGATTGGCACGCGTTTGGCTTTAAAACACGGCGCAGGTTTTGTCCGCTATGTGTTCATGGCGGTTGTGGCCGCATTGATTTTGAAAACCGGCTACGACGGATTTTTCAGATGAGGTGAGGGCCTGGTGTTGACCGGCACACGCGAAGACAGCGCGCACATCAATTCATAGGCGATGGTGCCTGCCGACAAGGCCACTTCGTCTATTGAAACGCCTGAAGCTTGCACCCCATCAGATTTGGTGTGTTGCGGCCTACCCCACAAAGTGACCTCACTGCCTAAGCCGGCTTGCGGCAAGTTGGTGAGGTCTACAGTTAGCATGTCCATGCTGACACGTCCAACCGTTTGAGTGCGAACGCCATCGACACACACGGGCGTTCCGGTGGGTGCGCTGCGTGGATATCCGTCGGCATAGCCACAAGCCACCACGCCAATTCGCATGGCACGGTCGGCCGCATAGCTAGAGCCATAACCCACCGTGTCGCCAGGCTGTAAATGCTGAACACCCACAATGGCTGCATTCAAACTCATGGCCGGTTGCAATTGCCACTCATTGGCGGCGTGCTGAGGATAGTCAGGCGAGCTGCCATACAAAGCAATGCCAGGTCGCACCCAATCTGCGCGAACATTTTGCGCTTTGGCATGCCGCAACACCGCGGCACTGTTGCACAGGCTTCGCTCGCCAGACAGGTCGTGTGTGAATTTAGAAAATGTTGCCACTGCAGCTTCAATGCCTTTGTCGCCATCTGCATCACTGAAATGCGTCATAAGTGAAATTTCATCGACCTGTGGCAAGGCATTCAATCGGGTCCATGCCGCCCTGAAAGCGGAGGGCGCAAAGCCAAGCCGGTTCATGCCCGAGTTCATTTTCAAAAAAACCCTGTGCGGCTGATGCGTTTTATGAACAGCCAACATGTCAATTTGCGCCTCGTTATGCACCACATGCCACAAATTAAGGCGCGAGCACAATTCCAAATCGCGGGTTTCGAATGCACCCTCCAGCAAAAGAATAGGGCCGCGCCAACCCAATTGCCGAACGCGCTCTGCCTCCACCAAGTCGAGCAAAGCAAAACCGTCCGCCGCACGAAGGGCATCAAAAACCCGCTCGATGCCGTGACCATAGGCATTGGCTTTCACCACAGCCCAGACCAAGGCGTCTGGCGTTGAGGCTTTGATTTGCGCCAGGTTGTGGCGCAAAGCGTTGCTGTCAATGGTGGCCTGTATCGGTCTTGGCATGTCAAATCGTTCAAAACAGTGAAATTCAGAGGGAATTAGCCTAGATTGTGGCACCACATGGCGTGATATAACCGAAACTTACGTCAACTCAAGCAGGGCTTGTGTTGCTCTGTTTCTTTTTATTGACTCATCGACTGCGGCCCCATGCCCCTTCGATTCACTGCATGAATTCATGAAGCGCGGCTTTTACACCATCATGTCGGCTCAGTTTTTCAGCTCATTGGCCGACAATGCGCTGTTTGTTGCGGCCGTTGAGCTCATTCGCATTAGCGGTGGCGCCGAATGGCAACGAGCAGCCTTGGTGCCCATGTTTGCATTGTTTTACGTGGTCCTGGCCCCCTTTGTAGGCGCCTTTGCCGATTCAAGGCCCAAAGGCGAGGTCATGTTCATCAGCAATGCCATCAAAGTGATCGGCTGCTTGATGATGCTTTTTGGGACGCACCCTCTTTTGTCCTATGCCATTGTTGGTTTGGGTGCGGCGGCTTATTCGCCTGCCAAATATGGCATCTTGACCGAATTGTTGCCATCATCCCAGCTGGTCAAAGCCAACGGCTGGATTGAAGGCTTGACCATTGCCTCCATCATTTTGGGCGTGTTGGTAGGCGGCCAATTGGTGGGGCCCTTTGCCTCTGAATATTTACTGAGCTTCGACCTGCCCTTTATTGACACAGGCATCGACACTGCCCCCGAATCGACCATTTTGGTCTTGATTGTTTTTTACGGTTTGGCTGCTTGGTTCAACACACGCATCCCCAAGACAGGCGTTGCCATGCGCGAATTGCCTAAAAACTTAGCGGCTTTGTTGCCTGACTTTTGGGGCTGCAACACCAAGCTGTGGAAAGACCGCTTGGGTCAAATTTCTTTGTCCACAACCACTTTGTTCTGGGGCGTCTCGGGCAACTTGCGCTACATCGTCTTGGCTTGGAGTGCGGCAGCTTTGGGCTACTCCACCACGCAAGCGTCTAGCCTGGTGGGTGTGGTGGCCATTGGCACCGCTGTTGGCGCAGTTGTGGCATCACTTCGAATGAAGCTTCACCAAGCCACTTTGGTTATGCCACTGGGCATCGCCATGGGCATTTTGGTAATGGGCATGAACTTCATTGATAACGTGTGGGTGGCAGCACCCTTCCTTATTTTGCTAGGGGCACTGGGCGGGTTTTTGGTGGTTCCCATGAATGCGCTGCTGCAACACCGTGGCCACAACCTGATGGGTGCAGGTCGGTCGATTGCCGTCCAAAACTTCAACGAGCAGGCCTGTATTTTGTTGCTCGGTGGTTTGTACAGTTTTTCAACGGGCATGGGCATGTCTGCCTTTGGCGCCATCACGGCATTTGGTTTTGTCGTGGCCAGTTTCATGTGGCTCATCAAGCGTTGGCACGATCGCAACCTGCGAGAGCACAGCGAAGAAGTCAATCGTTTGTTGGACGTGGCCAAAAATGACAACCACCATGGCTAAGCTGGCGTTAGCGCACTGAAGAAAAGAGACCTCCATGAAAACCATTTATGACTTTGAAGCTGTGCAAATGAATGGTCAAAGCGTGTCTCTTGACCCAATGCGCGGACAAGTGATGCTGATTGTGAACACCGCCAGTGCTTGCGGATTTACCCCCCAATTTGGCGGGCTTGAAAAATTACACCAAGCCTACGAAGCGCAAGGCCTGCGCATAATGGGTTTTCCTTGCAATCAGTTTGGCAGCCAAGATCCTGGCAGCAATGCTGACATCGCCAACTTTTGCCAGCGCAACTATGGCGTCACGTTTCCCATGATGGAAAAGATTGAAGTCAATGGCTCAAACGCACACCCCTTGTACCAGTGGCTGTGTGCAGAAGCGCCTGGCCTGTTGGGCAGCAAAGCCATTAAATGGAACTTCACCAAATTTTTGGTGGGCCGAGATGGGCGTGTGATCAAACGCTACGCCCCGATGGACAAGCCTGAAAATTTGAAGGCCGACATTGAAGCGGCGCTGGCGCAGACGTAGCCCCGACTTAATTACGCAGACATAGCGCATTTAATGCGCAGTCAAAGCGCAAAGTCAGGTCTTTGACAAAGCCTCATCAACCAACTCAATCCAGTGCTTCACCGGAACGTGTGAGCCACTTTGCAAGTGCGTGATGCAGCCAATGTTGGCACTCAATATCGCCGTGGGTTGAAGCTTGTTGAGGTGGCCCAGTTTTCTGTCGCGCAAGGTGTAGGCGGTCTCTGCTTGCAATACCGAATAAGTGCCCGCCGATCCGCAACACAAATTTGATTCAATGTCTGTGACGCGCAACTTGAACCCCAGTTGACCCAGTTGGACTTCGACGCCGCCCTTGAGTTGTTGCCCATGCTGCAAGGTGCATGGCGGGTGGTAGGCAAGTAAGCCTGTCGCGGCCACCGCTTCTGGCTTCAATTGTTTTTGAAGTTCGGGCAAGCACATGGGCAAGAGCTCGCTCAAATCGCGCGTGAGTTCTGAAACTCTTTTGGCCTTGGCTGCGTATTGCGCATCGTGTTGCAACAGGTGACCATATTCCTTCACGGTCACACCACAACCCGAGGCGTTCATCACAATGGCTTCGACGCCTTGCTCGATCCAAGGCCACCATGCGTCAATGTTGTTGCGCATGTGATCGAGTCCACCGACTTGATCATTCAAGTGAAATTTGACACCCCCGCAGCATCCCGCAGCCGGAGGCACCACCACCTCAATGCCACACGCACTGAGAACGCGAGCTGTGGCGGTATTGATGTTGGGCATCATGGCCGGCTGCACGCAACCTGCCAACATCAACACCTTGCGGTCATGTTTGGCATTGGGCCAAGCACCGGCTTGTTGAGGTGCTGGCACTTTGGCTTTGAGAGCCTCAGGCAAAAACGTGCGAACGCTCTGTCCCAGTTTCATGGCGGGTGAAAACAAGGCCGAAGTCAGGCCCTCTTTGAGCACCCAGCGCAAAGCGCGTTCTTTCAAGGGTCGCTCTACTTTGGCGTCGACCACCTTGCGGCCTAGGTCAACCAAGTGTCCGTACTGAACACCCGATGGGCAGGTGGTTTCGCAATTGCGGCAGGTGAGGCACCGGTCTAAGTGCATTTGGGTTTTGCGCGTAGGCTCGGCGCCTTCAAAAACTTGCTTGATGAGATAGATGCGGCCTCGAGGCCCATCTAACTCATCGCCCATGATTTGATAGGTCGGGCATGTGGCTGTACAAAAGCCGCAATGAACGCATTGACGCAGTATGGCTTCAGCCTCTTGGCCGATTAAGGTGTTTTGAAACTCAGGTGCGAGTTGGGTTTGCATGATGAGCCTCAAAAATGCGCGTTTATTCTGCAAGGGCTAAACAAGCCTGCAGGATCAAATTGATTTTTCAGCGCTTGCTGAATTCGCTGTTGAACAGGGTCAAGCGGCGTAAACACAGGCACATCGACCCGGACCGCAGCGCTGGCGTGCTGGGGTCGCCGGAACAAGGTCACTTGTCCTCCGACTTGGCTGGCAATTTGCCTGAGTGCTTGGCCTTCACTGAGCGGTGCCCAAACCCAACGCTGCGCCCCGTGCCATTCAATGAAGGGGGCTGTGGCACTGGCGGGCAATGACAAAACTGGGGCCGTTTGGGGCACGGAAAAACGCCACAAAGCCAAATCCTGTTGCTGGGCGTTTTCTGTGAAAAAGGGCAAGGCTTGATGGCGACTTGCATGCCAATCTGCAGCCGCATTGTGGGCAGGCTGTTCAGTCAATTGACTACCTAGGGATGCCACATCCTTGGCCATTTTGATTTTGGCGGCTTCCACTGCTGCGTGCGCGCCACGCAATCTGACAAAAAGGATTTCTGGCGAGCCTGCCGCCGTGGTGTCTTGGACCCAACAACTGGCATTCAATGGGAGCGGCTGACCCCCCCATTGGTTCAACAAAGCCAGCGCTTTTTCTTGCGACATGGGGCACATCAGAAAAGCCTCGGCTGGCGCAACGGGCAACACCTTGAGCGAGACTTCGGTGATGAGGCCCAGCGTTCCCCAACTGCCCGCCAGCAATCGACTGACATCGTAGCCGGCCACATTCTTCATGACTTGACCGCCAAATGTGAGGTGCTCACCGCGTCCGTTGATGAAGCGCATGCCCAAAACAAAATCGCGAACCGCGCCCACACTGGCCCTAGAAGGACCGCTCAAACCAGAGGCAACCATGCCGCCAACAGTGGCTTGAGCCACTTGACCTGGCAAGTGAAAATGTGGCGGCTCGAATGCCAAGCACTGCCCTTTTTCGGCCAGCGTATTTTCTAAGTCAAGCAAAGAGGTGCCCGAACCAACAGTGATGACTAACTCACTTGGCTCGTACTGCACGATGCCACTCAGGCCTCGGGTTTCTAAAAGTTCGCCCTCAAGACTTTCACCCACAAAGTCGTGGCTGCCTGAGCCATGAATTCGAAAGGACTTGCGCTGCGCCGGAGGCATTGAAGCCGCCTCGCGAATGGTTTCAATGAGTGAGTTCAAGTCAGGGTGGCCGTGGGATAGCGCTTCGGCCTGTTGACTTGTGAGAGGACTGTCGTTCATGGCGCAATGTTATACGGCAGCAGATCTTTTGTCAGGAGAGGGGTTCAAGAATTAAGTCAATTCAGTTTTTGAAAAAACGCACAGGCAAACCAGGGGTTTCGACGCGTGTGGCAAAAACGCAGCCCGAGTTGGGCAGGGCTTTCAATTCTGCATCGCTTCTGCCATGCGCGGAGGTGGTGATGAAAAGTGTTTTGAAGTCTTCTCCACCAAAACAGGGCATGGTGGGGCATTGAACGGGCGTTTCAATGAATGCCACGCAACGACCATCTGGCGCAAACTTGGCCAGTCGGTGGCCTTCGTACATGGCCGCGTAATAGAAGCCCTCGGCATCGACAGCTGCGCCATCGGGTCGTCCTGCATACAGTTTGGCCTCAGCCGAACCATACGTCCAGGTTTTGGGCTTCATGGGAAATTGGGCAAAAACACGCTCGCCAGAAAGCACTTGGGTGGGTCCACCAAAGTCCCAAGCGCGAATGCAGTGCGAGGCGGTGTCAGACCAGTACAGAGTTTTGCCATCAGGCGACCACGCTAGCCCATTGGCCACTGTGGCTTGTGTGGCTTTGGCTTGCAATGAATGGCCACTTTGTAAAGCATAGAGAACACCGGCAGCTTGATCGCGAGGCTCGTACATCGAGCCCGCCCAAAAGTTGCCTTCTGGATCACACTTGCCATCGTTGAACCTGAGCTTGCTGGTGTCGTAGGGTGCAGGTGCAAGCAGGGTCAATGCGCCGCCCCAAACATTGGCTCGGTAAATGCCACTGCGCAAGGCCATGACCCAACCACCTTGTTCAGCAGGGGCAAAACAACCCGGCTCCTCCTTCAGTGGCCAATCCTCAACAACTTGTTTGGCAGACAAGTCGGATGTGACCGTCATGCGCCGCAAACGTTGCCCGGGAATGTCCAACCAATACAAGCGACTTTCGTGGGGGTTCCAAAAAGGCGACTCACCCAATGTATCGGGCTTCGTCGTGAGGCATTGCCATTGGGGCGATAAAAATTCAGGTGTTGTCAATTTAGGTGTTGTCAAAATAGACATGGCGTGAGTGCATTCAAAATCAGTTGTTGGGCATTGTGAATGAATTTTTCTGCTGAACCTCGCATGTCACTCAATGTCAGATTTCAAACACGC
>CANKXC010000043.1 GCA_947487355.1 Comamonadaceae bacterium
GCGTGAATGACTTGCGCTTGTTCTTCGATGGCGATGTTCGCTTCTTGAGTCAATTTCAATAAATAAAAGACCATGCAATTTCCTGAATCTTGGCTGCGTGAGTTTTGCAACCCACCGCTCAATACCGAACAACTGGCTGAAACGCTCACCATGGCCGGCTTAGAGGTTGAAGAACTTCAACCCGTTGCGCCTCCATTTTCAAATGTCGTGATTGGCGAAATTAAAAGTGCAGAGCAGCATCCCAATGCTGATCGCTTGCGCGTATGCCAAGTGGATGTGGGTCAACCTGCATTGCTCAACATTGTTTGCGGTGCACCCAATGCGCGCGTTGGCATTCGCATTCCTTGTGCCATGGTCGGCGCAGAGTTGCCCCCTGGTGAAGACGGCAAACCCTTCCTCATCAAGGTGGGTAAGTTGCGCGGTGTTGAGAGTCAAGGCATGCTGTGCTCTGCCAAAGAGTTGAAGATTGCAGATGACCATGGCGGCTTGTTGGAGTTGCCTGCCGATGCACCTTTGGGTCAAAGCATTCGCACGTATTTAAACTTAGACGACACATTGTTCACACTCAAACTAACGCCTAACTTGGCGCATTGTTTAAGTGTGTATGGCATTGCCCGTGAAGTGTCGGCGCTGACAGGTACACCATTGAAAGCGCCTGTTTTCTCAGCATTGCCAGCACAAGTGCAAGACAAATTGGCGGTCAAGGTTGAAGCAACTGACCTGTGCGGTCGCTTCAGTGGTCGCGTGGTGAAGGGTGTCAATCCTAAAACGCAAACGCCCGCTTGGATGGTCGACCGCTTGGCACGTTGTGGTCAACGGAGTGTCAGCCCTTTGGTGGATATTTCAAACTACGTGATGTTTGAGTTTGGCCGTCCTTCGCATATTTTTGACCTGGACAAAATTCATGGTGCCTTGCAAGTTCGTTGGGGTCGGGCTGATGAGACTTTGAAGTTGCTCAACGGCAATACGGTCACAGTAGACGACAAAGTAGGTGTGATTGCAGACGACGCACAGGTTGAATCTTTGGCGGGCATCATGGGTGGCGATGCTACTGCTGTCTCGGATGACACGCAAAACATTTACATCGAAGCGGCTTACTGGTGGCCCAAAGCCATTGCGGGTCGTTCACGTCGCTACAACTTTTCGACAGATGCAGGCCACCGCTTTGAGCGCGGCGTTGATCCTGAAAGTACCGTTGAGCACATCGAACGCATCACTCAATTGGTGATCGATGTTTGCGGTACACCAAGCACTCAAATTGGCCCAGTTGACGACCAAAAACTAAACATGCCTATCCGAAAGCCTGTCACATTGCGTGTGGCACGTGCTGTGAAAGTAATTGGCATGGCGCTCAGCCAAAAACAATGCGCTGATGCATTGCGTGGTTTAGGTTTTGAAGTAACTGAAGCAGATGGCCTCATTACGGTCAATCCACCTAGCTGGCGTTTCGATCTGGAAATTGAAGAAGACTTGATTGAAGAAGTAGCGCGCATGGTGGGCTACACCCAATTGCCCACTACCCCCCCATTGGCGCCTATTACTGCAAAGATTCGCAAAGAGAATTTGCGCGGTCCTTTTGCTGTGCGTCGGAGTATTGCTGCATTGGGTTATCAAGAAACCATCAACTTCAGCTTTGTCGAGGCGCATTGGGAGCATGAGTTGGCAGGCAATGCCAACCCTATCAAGTTGCTCAATCCAATCGCTAGCCAAATGAGCGTGATGCGTACCAGTTTGCTGGGCTCATTGATGCAGGTGCTCAAATTCAACATTGATCGTAAGGCAGATCGTGTTCGCGTCTTCGAATTAGGCCGAGTGTTTTTACGCGATGCATCAGTGAAAGACAGCGACAGCACGGTCGAAGGTTTAAATCAACCCATGCGGGTCTCTGGTATCGCTTATGGACCAGTGACATCCACCACTTGGGGCGGTAAAGTTCGCAACGTCGATTTCTTTGATATCAAAGGCGAAGTGGAGGCCCTCTTGGCACCCGCCAAACCTGAGTTTGAACCTGCTGAGCACCCAGCCATGCACCCAGGTCGTTGTGCTCAAGTGAAGCTCAATGGTCAGATCATTGGCCATCTGGGTGAGTTGCACCCGCGCTGGCGACAGTCATGGGACTTGCAATTGGCCCCGATCATGTTTGAATTGGATCTGGATGCTGTCCTGCAGAGAGAAGTTCCAGTTGCGCAGAGCGTTGCCCGATTCCAAGCAGTGGAACGGGACATTGCTGTGATCGTTTCAGAAAAAATAACGCACGCCGAATTGATGAATGCCATTCATGAAGCTCCCACATTAGGCTTACTGAAAGCAGCTGTTTTGTTTGATGTTTTCCGTCCACAGGCAACGCAAGGCATTGAGAAAAGTTTAGCAGTCCGACTGACTCTAAACAGCGAAGAGGCAACATTGACAGATGTTCAAATCGAATCCACAGTGAAGGCCGTGTTGGACCATTTGACCTTGAAGTTGTCTGCACGTTTGCGCACTTAAATTAAGCCAGAAAGTCACTATGAATTTTTCTGTTGAAAGTCTCGAAACACCCGCCTTAACCAAAGCCCATTTGGCCGACATGCTTTTTGAGCAAATTGGTCTTAACAAAAGAGAGTCCAAAGACATGGTGGACTCATTTTTTGATTTGATTGCGACCCAATTGGTGCAAGGCAAAGATGTCAAAATTTCTGGTTTTGGAAATTTTCAAATTAGGGAAAAAGCCCCGCGTCCAGGTCGCAATCCAAGAACGGGGGAATTGATTCCCATTGAAGCAAGACGAGTGGCAACTTTTCATGCCAGTCACAAACTCAAAGCGGTCATCCAAGGTGACGAAAAATCACAAGACTGATTGACATTGCAGGTTTGTTTTTAGAGGGATTCAAAAAATTTTTCCAAGGGGACTTTACGTAGCCCCCTTGCTTAGAGTAAGCTAGTAGGTTCCCCTAGCAAGTTTGTGATTTCAATGGAGAACTCCCTCCCTTCTATACCCGCCAAGCGCTACTTCACCATTGGTGAAGTGGGCGAACTTTGTGGTGTTAAGCCTCATGTGCTTCGATATTGGGAGCAGGAGTTCACACAACTTCGCCCCGTCAAGCGCCGCGGCAATCGCAGGTATTACCAGCACCATGAAGTGCTCATGATCCGCAGAATACGAGACCTTCTTTATGAGCAAGGTTTCACCATCAGCGGTGCACGTAACAAGATGCAAGAGATTGCCCAATCTTCAAGAGCCATCAAAAAAGAAAGCTCTGAAGACAATTTCCTTGAGGAGTCTCTCAACGAGGGCATGGGTCCAGATTCTTTCGATGACGTACTCTCAGAGGACAAAGAACTGGTCTTGGAAAGCGCGCAACGTGCATCAAGTTTTCAAGCCACATCTAGCTTGCCAACCCTGCGTCGTGAATTAATGGATATTAGAGATTTACTCTCAATTTGAGTTAAATCTCGGGCTATAATTTAAAGCTTGTCGGCGTGTAGCGCAGCCTGGTAGCGCACTTGCATGGGGTGCAAGGGGTCGCGAGTTCGAATCCCGCCACGCCGACCATTCATTTGAATCAAGCTCTTAAGAATCAGTTCTTAAGAGCTTTTTTCTTTGATTAACTAGGTTTCTTGTACGGGTGGAGGCGCAGCGCTTGTCTCCGACTGAATGTTGACTGCCATTGGACCTTTTGGGCCCTCACTCAATTCAAAAGTCACTCGAGCACCTTCTTTAAGGCTTTTGAAGCCTTCCATTGCAATTGCAGAAAAGTGTGCAAAAGCATCAGGGCCTCCGCCATCGGGTTGAATAAACCCAAATCCCTTGGCGTCATTGAACCATTTGACTGTTCCACTGGGCATGCCGGTCTCCATCGTTATGTTATTTTGAGGTCATTTAAAGCATACATTTCATTCTTGTCAATTTAAGGTTTACCCGACAGAGTCGAATTGTTGCACTGCGTCATAAGGACTTTTTATGGAGGTGAGGCCGAAGCCTGCTAAGGCTCGCTAGAATGAAAACATGGCAACCGAGAAACCCAAAAAATCAAATATCCCAAAAACTCCAGGGGGCGCACTTGACCCTGCAGGCGTTCCTGGTAGCAGCGATTCTGTGGTTTTAGAAAGACGTCCCGCAAAAGTTGGACCGCCGCAGATGTATCAAGTTGTCATGTTGAATGACGACTACACGCCCATGGAATTTGTCGTCTTGGTACTTCAAGAATTTTTTAATAAAGACAGAGAAGCAGCGACACAAATCATGTTGAAAATTCATTTGGATGGCAAGGGCGTTTGCGGTGTCTTTACCCGTGACGTCGCAGCAACCAAAGTGGACCAAGTGCTTGATGCCGCTAATCAGGCCGGTCACCCTCTTCAGTGTGTGAGTGAGCCAGTTGCATGAAACTCACAAAAGCGATCTCAAAATGTGGCATAAAGGAGTTGAAATTCAACAAATTTGCCCAACCTATTATTTTTCACCTCCGCAAGGCATTTAAGGAAATCACATGATTGCCCAAGAATTGGAAGTCAGTTTGCACATGGCCTTCGTTGAGGCGCGACAACAGCGTCACGAATTCATTACCGTTGAACATTTGCTGTTGGCATTGTTGGACAACCCCAGCGCAGCAGAAGTGTTGCGTGCATGTTCTGCACAAGTCGACGATTTGCGTCAATCGCTTTCGTCGTTCATTAAGGACAATACGCCCCAAGTGGCGGGCACCGAAGAAGTAGACACGCAACCGACATTAGGTTTCCAGCGTGTCATTCAACGTGCCATCATGCACGTCCAATCGACGGGTAGCGGCAAGAAAGAAGTGACCGGTGCGAATGTTCTGGTGGCCATCTTTGGCGAAAAAGATTCGCACGCAGTTTATTACTTGCACCAACAAGGCATTACCCGCTTGGATGTAGTGAACTTCATTGCTCACGGCATTCGCAAGAGCGATCCACCTGAAGCCACCAAAGGCGGCGATGCGTCCCCTGCACCAGAGAGCGAAGAGGGCTCAGGTGGCGGTGAACGCAACGAAAAGGCTTCTCCATTGGAGCAGTTCACTCAGAACCTGAACCAATTGGCCAAAGATGGCAAGATCGATCCGCTCATCGGTCGTGAATACGAAGTTGAGCGCACCATTCAAATTTTGTGTCGCCGCCGTAAAAACAATCCCTTGTTGGTAGGCGAAGCCGGTGTGGGTAAAACAGCCATTGCAGAAGGCTTGGCTTGGCGCATCACACAAGGCAGCGTGCCCGAAATTTTGTCTGAAGCGGTCGTGTATTCACTCGACATGGGCTCGCTGTTGGCGGGTACCAAATACAGGGGCGATTTTGAGCAACGCCTCAAGGGTGTTCTCAAAGCCTTGAAAGACAAGCCCCATGCGGTCTTGTTCATTGACGAAATTCACACCTTGATTGGCGCAGGTGCAGCCTCTGGCGGTACCTTGGATGCTTCCAACTTACTCAAGCCTGCGTTGTCAAGTGGCCAACTGAAATGCATTGGCGCAACAACGTTCACGGAATACCGCGGCATTTTTGAAAAAGATGCAGCGCTCTCACGCCGCTTCCAAAAAGTTGATGTGGTTGAGCCGACTGTGGCCGAAACTGTGGATATTTTGAAGGGCTTGAAGTCTCGTTTTGAAGAGCACCACAGCGTCAAATACGCCAACGCAGCGCTGCAAGCGGCTGCTGAGTTGTCTGCCAAGTTCATCAACGATCGTCAATTGCCCGACAAGGCCATTGACGTGATCGACGAAGCCGGTGCCGCACAGCGCATCTTGCCGCCTTCAAAGCGCAAGAAGACCATTGGCAAATCTGAAATTGAGGACATCGTGGCTAAGATTGCGCGCATTCCGCCTGCCAATGTCTCTAACGATGATCGCAGCAAGCTGCAGACCATTGAGCGCGATTTGAAGAGCGTGGTGTTTGGCCAAGACAAGGCACTCGAAGTGTTGTCGTCTGCCGTCAAAATGGCGCGTTCTGGTTTGGGTAAAACTGACAAGCCTATTGGTGCTTTCTTGTTCAGTGGTCCTACCGGCGTGGGTAAAACCGAAGCTGCTAAGCAGTTGGCATACATCATGGGGATTGACCTCATTCGCTTTGACATGTCCGAGTACATGGAGCGCCATGCGGTAAGTCGACTCATTGGTGCGCCACCCGGCTATGTGGGCTTTGACCAAGGTGGATTACTCACAGAAGCTGTGACCAAAAAACCGCATTGCGTTTTGCTGCTTGATGAAATTGAAAAAGCGCATCCAGACATCTTCAATGTCTTGTTGCAGGTCATGGACCATGGTACTTTGACTGACAACAACGGCCGCAAAGCCGACTTCCGCAATGTCATCATCATCATGACCACCAATGCGGGTGCTGAGACGATGAACAAAGCCACCATTGGCTTTACCAATCCGCGCCAGGCTGGTGACGAAATGGGCGACATCAAGCGCTTGTTCACACCAGAGTTCCGCAATCGTCTAGACGCCATGGTCAGCTTTAAGGCTTTGGACGAGCAAATCATCATGCGCGTGGTCGACAAATTCTTGTTGCAACTCGAAACTCAGCTGTCCGAGAAAAAGGTCGACGTGACATTCAGCGACAAGCTCCGCAAGTTCTTGGCCAAAAAAGGTTTCGATCCACTCATGGGTGCTCGCCCCATGCAGCGTCTGATTCAAGACACCATTCGCAAAGCTTTGGCCGACGAGTTGTTGTTTGGTCGCCTGATCGATGGAGGTCGTTTAAGTGTCGATTTGGACGACAAAGACGAAGTCTTGTTGGACATTCAACCGCTGCCTAAAAAAGAAGGTCGCAACTCAAAGTCTGAGCCTCACGAGCCTGAAGAGGCAACGGCCAGCTAAGGTCTAAAAAAGAAGCCGGATTGAATCCGGCTTTTTTTCCCCCTAGAATTTCATAGGCTCGAAAGCGCGGGAGGTATATCGTTTTCAAACACCCTGTCAGTTGGCCTTACCACGCAAAATGCAGCGCTTTAGCTTTATTGCGGTCAGTTAACAATTGATTTGGCATAAAAAAAGGCCCCCTCAAGCAGAAAAGTAAAATCTCACCCAGTAGATTAAATCAACATCAAGGAATTTGAGATGGCTGGCCACAGTAAATGGGCAAATATTCAGCACCGCAAGGGCAGGCAGGACGAGAAACGCCAGCGCATTTGGACCCGAGTGGTTCGTGAAATCATGGTGGCAGCCAGAACGGGTGGGGGAGATCCCAGCGCCAATCCTCGATTGCGCTTGGCCATCGAAAAGGCCAAAGCTGCCAACATGCCTGCAGATACAGTCAAACGCAACATTGACAAGGCCACGGGCAATTTGGAAGGCGTGACTTACGAGGAAATACGCTACGAAGGCTACGGTATTGGGGGCGCGGCCATTATTGTGGACACCATGACCGACAACCGTGTTCGTACGGTGGCTGAGGTTCGTCATGCCTTTAGCAAACATGGTGGCAACATGGGTACAGAAGGCTCTGTTGCTTTTCAATTCAAACATTGTGGTCAATTGATTTTTGCACCTGGAACCTCAGAAGACAAAGTAATGGAAGTTGCTTTGGAGGCGGGTGCGGAAGATGTGATTGTCGATGATGAGGGCGCCATTGAGGTGCTGACATCTTTTGCAGATTTTGAAACAGTCAAGAATGCGCTTGAAGCAGCAGGCTTAACGGCTGAGATGGCCGAAGTCACCATGCGCGCTGAGAATGCCATTGAATTGCTGGGAGACGAAGCTGCCAAAATGCAAAAACTCTTGGATATCTTGGAAGATTTGGACGATGTGCAAAACGTTTTCCACAACGCAACCATTTCTGAATAAGGCTTGATCGATGAAAGTATTGGTAATTGGCGGGGGCGGACGTGAACATGCGCTTGCCTGGAAGTTGTCTCAATCAGAACGTATTCAGAAAGTCTATGTTGCCCCAGGAAATGGCGGTACAGCGCGAGACCCCAATTTGGTTGATGTGCCTATCACCGAAGTAAAGGCTTTGCGTGAATGGGCGCAACAAGAAAAAATTGAATTGACGGTGGTTGGACCCGAAGCGCCTCTGGCTGCCGGTGTGGTCGATGAATTTCGCGCGCATGGCATGCGCATCTTTGGACCTACAAAAGCGGCAGCTCAACTTGAAAGCTCCAAGGCATTTTCAAAAGCTTTTATGCACCGTCATGGCATTCCAACAGCCATTTACGAAACCTTCACAGATGCTGTTCAGGCGCACGCCTACGTCGACAAAATGGGTGCGCCCATCGTGGTCAAAGCCGATGGATTGGCAGCAGGCAAGGGCGTTGTCGTGGCCATGACGCCCGCAGAGGCACACGAGGCCATTGACTTCATGTTGCTTGATAACCAGTTGGGCGTTGTTCACAATGCCGGTGCCGATGGCGCCGCTGTTCCGCGTGTTGTCATTGAAGAATTCTTGCAAGGCGAGGAGGCCAGCTTCATTGTGTTGTGTGATGGGAAAAATGTGGTGGCTTTGGCCACCAGTCAAGATCACAAGCGCTTGCTTGACAATGACCAAGGTCCGAACACGGGCGGTATGGGTGCATATTCACCTGCGCCTGTGGTCACCGCCCAAGTTCATGCGCGTGCCATGCGTGAGGTCATCATGCCAACCATCAAGGGGATGGAAAAAGACGGTATTCCTTACACCGGTTTCTTGTATGCTGGTTTGATGATTGATGAACAAGGGCAAGCTAAAACATTGGAATTCAATTGCCGCATGGGTGACCCAGAAACCCAGCCCATCATGATGCGATTGAAGAGCGATTTGGTTGAGGTGATGCTAGCGGCCACCCAAGAAAAATTGGACACCATCGAGCTCGAATGGGATCGTCGAACAGCACTTGGCGTCGTCATGGCTGCAGCAGGTTATCCCATGAATCCTCGTCAAGGCGATGTCATTACGGGACTGCCGAAAGACGACCCCGAAGCTATGGTCTTTCATGCGGGAACCATTGCGAATAAGGGCCAAACTCTCACCTCAGGAGGCCGCGTGTTGTGTGTCACAGTGTTGGCTGAAACAGTTAAGCAGGCGCAGCAAAAAGCCTATGAAATTTCTAAAGGCATCCATTTTGAGGGGCAACAATATCGCAAGGATATTGGTTTCAGAGCCATCAAATCGTGAACCAAACTGTGAATCAAATCGTGCATCAAAACGAAGTGAAAAAAGTGCCTGCTCCGGTCTTAATCCCGGGCCCTTATCCTGTTCAATTCAAAGGCTATGCTTGGGCGGCTTGGCTGCTCAAACTCATTGGCTGGCGTGTTGATTTTCAGGGCTTGCCAACACTTCAAGGGGTTGCCATTGTTTACCCTCACACCAGCAACTGGGATTTCTTAACGGCCATGCTTTGTAAATGGACCATGGGCTTGCCGATCCATTTTTGGGGCAAAGACTCTTTGTTCAAAATCCCCCTAATTGGTCGTTGGATCAAGTGGATTGGGGGCGTACCCATAGACCGATCCTCATCACGTGGGGTTGTGGGTGCCATGGTGGAGGTCTTTGCAGAGTACCAACGTGACGGCAAATTTTTATGGCTTGGTTTATCGCCTGAGGGAACTCGCAAACACACCGCGGGATGGCGAAGTGGTTTTTATCAATTGGCCATTGGCGCCAATCTTCCGCTGGCCGTTGTCAGGCTAGACTATCGACACAAAGTGATGAAGTTCGAGGGTTTTTTGAAGCTGACGGGCGATGTTGAAACTGACTATGTTCATATTCGTCAAATGTATGAAGGCGTAGAAGGTTTCCATTTGAATCAGGTGGCGCCCATCCATCCCTTGCCCGCTAGAGATTCAATCAAACATTGAATGCAATCAATTAAGAAAGAGACAAGATGCGTGTGAACCAAGCCCAAATCGTTCGTGACTACTTAATCAAACTGCAAGCTCAAATTACGCAAGCTTTGTATGATTTGGACGGCACACCTTTTGTGGTTGACCCATGGAAAAAGCCCGAAGGTGAGATGCTTCAAGGCGATGGCATTACGCAAATTTTGGAAGGTGGCCCAGTCTTTGAAAGAGCAGGCTGCGGTTTTTCTCATGTGACTGGCCCTAAGTTGCCGCCATCGGCTACTCAGCACCGCCCAGAGTTGGCCGGCGCACCCTTCGAAGCCATGGGTGTTTCTTTGGTCTTTCATCCACGCAATCCTTATGTGCCTACTGTTCACATGAATATCCGAATGATTGTGGCGAAACCTGAAGGTAAAGAGCCCGTTTCATGGTTTGGGGGTGGCATGGATTTGACGCCTTACTATGGTTTTGAAGAGGATGCGGTGCATTTTCACCAAACATGCAAGGAAGCGGTTGAGCCTTATGGCGCTGGCTTGCACCCCAGATTTAAAAGCTGGTGTGATGAGTATTTCTATTTGAAACATCGCAACGAAGCACGCGGCGTGGGCGGTATTTTCTACGATGACTTTTCAGAACTAGGTTTTGAAAAAGGTTTTGCCATGATGCAGGATGTTGGCAATGGCTTGTTAAAGGCCTACATGCCTCTGGTTTTGCGCCGCAAAGATACTCCCTATGGTGAGCGCGAAAGAGACTTCCAACTTTACAGGCGAGGTCGTTACGTCGAATTCAATTTGGTTTGGGACAGAGGCACGCATTTTGGACTTCAATCTGGCGGCCGCACTGAATCCATTTTGTTGTCGATGCCTGCATTGGTCAGTTGGTCCTACAACCGAGTAGATGCGCCTGAATCGGCCGAGGCTCAGTTGGCCACTCAGTTTTTAAAGCCCAGGGATTGGGTTTGACACTCAAACGCGTAGGTATTCTGGGCGGTGCGTTCGATCCGCCTCACTTGGCCCATGTGGCCATGGCCAAGGCTGCCATTGAGCAGTATCAGCTCGATGAATTGAGGATCATTCCGACCGGGGATGCTTGGCACAAACCGCGAAATTTAAGTCCCGGTGCTGTGCGCCTAGAGATGGCACGTTTGGCATTTGCTGATTTGCAAGGGGTGGTCGTCGATGACATCGAAATTAAGCGGCAAGGCCCTAGCTTCACTTTTGAAACATTGCGAGCGCTTCAGTCTCAATTCCCTGAGTCCCAATTTTTCTTATTTGTGGGTGAAGATCAAGGCAAAGCCTTGGGCACATGGCGTGAAATAGTGGAAATTGCTCAGCGGGCTATAATTTGCGTCGCTGAGCGCGAGACGCCTGAACCAACAGGCCCTGACGCTCCAACCCATGACATCCCCACCCAAACCTTGAAATTACCCCCATTGCCACACAGTGCAACGGAAGTTCGAACGCGGGTAGCCCATGGACAACCTATCGACGCACTGGTCCCCAAGGCCGTTGCGCTGTATATTGATAGCCACCACCTTTACCAGCTTGCACGATGACTGAAACTTCCGCCAAAAAAGACACTCAAAAACTCCAACGCGCCATTGTGGATGCCTTGGAGGATGTCAAAGCACAAGAAATTGTGGTGTTCGATACCGAAGCCATGTCGCCTTTATTTGAGCGCGTCATCATCGCGTCTGGTACATCCAATCGCCAAACCAAAGCGCTGGCAGCAAGTGTCCGCGATAAGGTTCGCGAGGCGGGCTATCCCAAGCCTCGCATTGAAGGCGAAGACAATGGTGAATGGATCATTGTGGATTGCGGCAGTGCCGTTGCACACATCATGCAGCCCACCATTCGTTCCTATTACAACCTCGAAGAAAT
>CANKXC010000044.1 GCA_947487355.1 Comamonadaceae bacterium
CCCGCCATTTGTGCCGCATCTTTGGTGGCTTGGCGCTGGGCATCGTCAAAGTAAGCTGGCACCGTAATAACTGCGCCGTGCAGGTCATCGTTGAAGGTGTCTTCTGCGCGATATCGCAATGTGGCCAAAATTTCGGCGCTGACTTCAACGGGTGACTTAACGCCCTGCACTGTTTGAATAGAAAGCATACCTTTGGGCGCATTGCCTTCGGGCTTCACAAATTTGTAGGGCAACTTTTCTGAGTTGGCAATGTCAGACAAACTGCGGCCCATAAAACGTTTAACCGAAGCCAAGGTATTTTCTGGATCTTGTGCAGCGTTGGCAACAGCCTCATGGCCAATTTGACGGCCCTGCCCTGGCAAGTAACGGACCACTGACGGCAAGATGACTTGGCCTTTTTCGTCGGGCAAACATTCGGCTACGCCATTGCGAACCGAGGCCACCAATGAGTGTGTGGTGCCTAAATCGATGCCGACTGCAATGCGTCGTTGGTGCGGGTCCGGTGCCTGACCGGGTTCGGAAATTTGCAAGAGTGCCATGACTTACTTTTTATATTTTTAATCAGTTACAAGCGTCTAGTTGATGCTGCACTTCTTGTGCAAACTTTTCAATGAACATGAGTGCCCTGACCTGCGCCACTGCGGCTACAAAATTGCTTTGCGTATCGATTAGCGTGGCAATTTGCTTCAAGGCTGCAGCATGCGATGTGTCTACTTCATCCAGTAACTTTTCTAGGGCTTCAATTTTAGTGTTGGGAGCTTTGAGCGCTTTGCAATCGTCGAGTGCTTCGCGCCATTCCATTTGCTGCATGAGGAACGCTGGCGGCATGCTGGTGTTGTTTTCTGCATTGACTGCAGCACCATTGATCTCGCACAAATAGGCAGCGCGTTTGAGAGGGTCTTTGAGACGGTTGTAGGCTTCGTTGATGCGCACTGACCATTGCATGGCAATGCGCTGGGCCGCAGCCCCTTCAGAGGCAAAGCGGTCGGGGTGTGCCTCGCGCTGCAAAGACTTCCACTGCAAATCGAGTTGACCACGATCTAATGAAAAAGCTGCAGGCAGGCCAAACAGCTCGAAGTCTGACGCCTGCAGTGAAATCACACGCGGAACGATTCGCCACAACCGCAGCGATCGCGTTCATTGGGGTTGTTAAAGCGGAAACCTTCGTTCAAACCTTCGCGCACAAAATCTAGCTGGGTGCCATCGATGTAGGCCAAGCTTTTGGGATCGATAAGAACCTTGACGCCGTGGTCTTCAAAAACCACGTCTTCGGGGGCTACTTCGTCGACGTACTCAAGTTTGTACGCCAAGCCGGAGCAGCCTGTGGTTTTAACGCCCAAGCGAACACCCACGCCTTTGCCGCGTTTGGTGATGTAACGTGACACGTGCCGCGCTGCTGCTTCAGTCAAAGAAATGGCCATGATGTATTTCTAGCAAAGACCCATTAGGCCGCTGCGTGTTTTTTCTTATAGTCTTCCACGGCTGCTTTGATGGCGTCTTCGGCCAAGATAGAGCAGTGAATTTTGACGGGCGGCAAGGCCAGCTCTTCAGCAATTTCGCTGTTCTTAAGTGCAGCTGCTTGATCCAAGGTTTTGCCTTTAACCCACTCGGTAACCAGTGAGCTAGAAGCAATGGCAGAACCACAACCATAGGTTTTAAAACGAGCGTCTTCAATGACGCCGGTTTGGGGGTTGACCTTGATTTGCAGCTTCATGACGTCGCCGCAAGCAGGTGCGCCCACCATGCCGGTGCCCACGTCTTCGTCACCTTTTTCAAAGGAGCCCACGTTGCGGGGGTTTTCGTAATGATCAACAACTTTTTCGCTGTAAGCCATGGTGTTACTTCCTTAAATTAGTGAGCAGCCCACTGAATGGTGCTGAGGTCGATGCCGTCTTTGTACATTTCCCACAAGGGGCTGAGTTCGCGCAACTTGGCCACGTTGGCTTTGATGGTTTCAATGGCAAAGTCAATTTCTGCTTCTGTGGTCCAACGGCCCACGGTCATGCGCAAGCTGCTGTGAGCCAACTCGTCGCTGCGGCCTAAGGCGCGCAACACATAGCTAGGCTCGAGGCTGGCAGAGGTACAAGCAGAGCCAGATGACACGGCCAAACCTTTGATGCCCATGATGAGGGACTCGCCTTCAACATAGTTGAAACTCATGTTGATGTTGTGGGGCACACGCTTGGTAGGGTGACCGTTCAAGAACACTTGCTCAACGTCTTTTAAGCCGTTGATAAGGCGCTCTTGCAAGGCTTTGGCCTTGGCAATGTCTTGGTCCATTTCGAGGCGAGCAATTCGGAAGGCTTCGCCCATGCCAACGCACTGGTGCGTGGGCAATGTGCCAGAACGCATGCCGCGCTCGTGGCCACCGCCGTGCATTTGCGCTTCTAGGCGCACACGTGGTTTGCGACGCACATACAAAGCACCGATGCCTTTAGGGCCGTAGGTTTTGTGTGAAGCCAAGCTCATCAAATCGACTGGCAAGGTGTTGAGGTCGATGGGCAATTTGCCTGTGGCCTGTGCCGCGTCGACGTGGAAGATGATGCCCTTCTCACGGCAGATGGCGCCAATGGTGGGGATGTCTTGAATGACGCCAATTTCGTTGTTGACGAACATGACGCTGACCAAAATGGTGTCGGGGCGCAGGGCAGCCTTAAACACATCGAGGTTAAGCAAGCCGTCGTCTTGCACATCAAGGTATGTGACTTCGAAACCTTGGCGCTCAAGTTCGCGCATGGTGTCGAGCACGGCTTTGTGTTCAGTTTTGACCGTAATGAGGTGCTTGCCGCGAGACTTGTAAAACTGCGCAGCGCCCTTCAAGGCCAAGTTGTTAGATTCGGTGGCACCGCTGGTCCAAACAATTTCGCGGGGGTCGGCGCCAATAAGGTCGGCCACATCTTTGCGGGCATTTTCAACCGCTTCTTCGGCTTCCCAGCCCCATGCATGGCTGCGGGATGCGGGATTGCCAAAGTGCTCGCGCAACCAAGGAATCATGGCGTCGACCACGCGTGGATCACAAGGATTGGTGGCGCTGTAGTCGAGATAAATAGGGAAATGGGGTGTGGAGTTCATGCTTGAATACTTCTCAAGATTTGACCAATGTGTTGCCTAAGGCAAACACGGAGTTGGGTGCGTTAACACGAATAGGCTGCGAAACGGGCATGGCTGAAATAGCACGCTTGATGGCGGGCTTGTTCTCGATGGTGTGACCAGCGGCTAATTGGTCATCGACCAATTTTTGCAAATGAACAGAGTCCAAAAACTCAACCATGCGTGAATTGAGAGCAGACCACAAATCGTGGGTCATACAACGGCCTGTGCTGCCGTGGCAGTTTTCTTTGCCGCCGCAGTGGGTGGCGTCAATGGGCTCGTCAACCGACAAAATAATGTCGGCCACTGTAATTTCGGAGGCTTTTTTGGCCAAGGTGTAGCCGCCGCCGGGGCCGCGAGTGGATTCGACCAGTTGGTGGCGGCGCAGTTTGCCAAACAGCTGTTCGAGGTAAGACAAGGATATTTCTTGGCGCTGACTGATAGCGGCCAAGGTGACTGGGCCCGCATGTTGGCGCAAGGCCAAGTCAATCATGGCAGTAACTGCAAATCGACCTTTGGTGGTGAGACGCATGACAAGATCCTAGGTTGTTGACTAATTTGCTCGACTATAGCAGAACTTGAGCGGATTAGTAGGAATACGATTTGAAGGTCTTTATGCCCAAGGTGGCAAGGGCTTAGGCCTTTAAAACAACCACATTGTCTGTGCCGGGTGCGCCAAAAGCCTGAGACTTAAGCATCTGAAGTTGGTCCCTTACCTGGGCAGCCTTTTCAAAGTCTAGGTTTTTGGCATGCTCCATCATTTGCTTTTCCAGCTGCTTGATGGCCTTGGAAATGTCTTTCTCGCTCATTTCCTCGACCTTGGCTCGTTGAACTGCGGCCAACTCCAAGCGTTCGGCTTCTTTGCCAGCCTTCTCGCTATAGACGCCATCAATGAGATCTCGAACTTGCTTCACGATGCTGCGCGGTGTGATGCCCATGAGCTCGTTGTGCGCAATTTGTTTATTGCGCCGGCGCTCGGTTTCGCCAATGGCCCGATTCATAGAGTCGGTCATTCGGTCGGCATACAAAATAGCGCGGCCATGGAGATTACGGGCCGCACGGCCAATGGTTTGAATCAAGCTGCGTTCTGAACGCAGAAAGCCTTCTTTGTCGGCGTCCAAAATAGCCACCAAGGACACCTCAGGAATGTCCAAACCTTCACGCAATAAATTGATGCCCACCAACACATCAAATGCGCCCAAACGCAAATCGCGCAAAATTTCAACGCGCTCAACAGTGTCAACATCGGAGTGCAAATAACGCACCTTGACGCCGTTGTCTGACAGATAGTCAGTGAGTTGTTCGGCCATGCGTTTGGTGAGGGTTGTAATCAGAACACGCTCGTGCTTTTCGACGCGAATGCGAATTTCTTGCAGCACATCGTCCACTTGGTGAATGGCGGGTCGCACTTCCACTTGCGGATCGACCAAACCGGTGGGCCTAACCACCTGCTCGACCACTTTGCCTGCATGCGTGATTTCGTAATTGGCGGGGGTGGCCGATACAAAAATGCACTGACGCATTTTGGTTTCGAATTCTTCAAACTTCAACGGCCGATTGTCTAGTGCACTGGGCAACCTAAAGCCATATTCAACCAGTGTTGTTTTGCGTGCCCGGTCGCCGTTGTACATGGCATTGAGCTGACCAATCATTTGGTGGCTCTCGTCCAAGAACATGATGGAATCTAGGGGCATGTAATCGGTCAAGGTGCTGGGCGCCGCACCTGGCTCTGCGCCAGACAAATGGCGCGTGTAGTTTTCAATGCCTTTGCAGTGCCCTACTTCGCTTAGCATTTCTAAGTCAAAGCGGGTGCGCTGCTCAAGCCGTTGCGCTTCCACCAGTTTGCCCATGCCCACCAATTGTTGAAGGCGCTCGGCCAGCTCCACTTTGATGGTTTCAACAGCCGCCAATACTTTGTCGCGGGGTGTGACATAGTGGCTTGAAGGATAAACCGTGAAGCGCGGAATTTTTTGTTTG
The DNA here is from genome assembly GCA_947487355.1 of Comamonadaceae bacterium. GTDB lineage: Bacteria > Pseudomonadota > Gammaproteobacteria > Burkholderiales > Burkholderiaceae_C > Limnohabitans_A. Next base: position 5,068 of record CANKXC010000044.1, read on the forward strand.
ATGCGGCCTGTTAAGGGGTCGAACAATTGGAGGCTGTCCACTTCGTCATCGAACAATTCAATGCGCACCGCCAACTCGGAATGTTCAGCCGGAAAAACATCGATGGTGTCGCCCCTGACCCGAAACTTGCCGCGACTAAAGTCTTGGTCGTTGCGCATGTATTGCATGCGAATGAGTTGAGAGATGACATCGCGTTGGCCCACCTTGTCGCCCGTGCGCAAGGTCATGATCATGCGGTGATAGCTTTCGGGCTCACCAATGCCGTAAATGGCTGAAACCGTAGCCACAATGACCACATCGCGGCGCTCCATCAAACTCTTGGTGCACGACAAACGCATTTGCTCAATGTGCTCATTGATGGCGGAATCTTTTTCAATGAACAAATCGCGTTGAGGTACGTAAGCCTCGGGTTGGTAGTAGTCGTAATAGCTGACGAAATATTCAACCGCGTTCTTTGGAAAGAACTCTCTAAATTCTGAATACAACTGCGCAGCCAAAGTTTTGTTGGGTGCAAAAACAATGGCGGGTTTGCCCATTTGAGCAATGACGTTGGCCATGGTGAAAGTCTTGCCCGAACCCGTCACGCCCAACAAGGTTTGAAACACTTCGCCGTCGTTCAAGCCTTCCACCAAACCTGCAATGGCGGTGGGTTGATCACCGGCTGGCGGATAGGGTTGGTACAGCTCAAAGGGCGAGCCTTCGTAATGGACGAACTTGCCCTCGGGCGCCACATCAGGGACGACCTCTAAGACGGGTTCAAAAGAATTGGGTGTGACGGCCATGGAACTTCTTGAGATGGGTCAATTTGGGGCAAAAAACGGCGCAAAGAGCCGTTAAAATTAGGGGCAACCCTAAAGCCTAACCTAGGTTTCGGGTTTCTGCCATCAGTAACCTCCTTATCAAGGACTTTTTCATGTCTCTGTTTACCGCCGTCGAAATGGCCCCCCGCGACCCCATCTTGGGTTTGAACGAACAATTTGCATCCGACACCAATCCCAACAAAGTGAACTTAGGTGTAGGTGTTTATTTCGACGACAACGGCAAACTCCCCTTGCTGGAATGTGTTCAAGCGGCCGAAAAAGCCATGATGGAGAAACCTTCAGCCCGTGGCTACCTGCCCATTGATGGCATTGCCGCCTACGATGCCGCAGTTAAAAGCCTGGTCTTTGGTGCTGACAGCGAACCCGTTAGTTCAGGCCGCGTGGCCACAGTTCAAGGCATTGGCGGTACAGGCGGCCTCAAAATTGGCGCCGACTTCCTGAAAAAAGTCAGCCCCAACGCCAAAGTCTTAATCTCTGACCCTAGCTGGGAAAATCACCGCGCCTTGTTTACCAACGCCGGGTTCCAAGTTGACACCTATGCCTATTACGACGCCGAAAAACGCGGCGTCAATTTTGATGGCATGTTGGCCAGCCTCAATGCCGCAGCGCCCGGCACCATTGTGGTGTTGCATGCTTGCTGCCACAACCCCACCGGTTATGACATCACTGCCGCTCAGTGGGATCAAGTCATTGCCGCTGTCAAAGGCAACAACCTCACCGCATTTTTGGACATGGCCTACCAAGGTTTTGGCTATGGCATTCAAGAAGATGGCGCCGTCATCGCCAAGTTTGTGGCTGCTGGCCTTAGCTTCTTTGTGTCCACTTCGTTCTCTAAGAGCTTTAGCTTGTATGGCGAGCGCGTAGGTGCTTTGTCTGTGCTGTGTGCCGACAAGGAAGAATGCAGCCGCGTTTTAAGCCAATTGAAAATTGTGATTCGCACCAACTACTCCAACCCGCCCATTCACGGCGGTGCCGTAGTGGCGGCAGTGTTGGCCAACCCCGAGTGGCGCGCCACTTGGGAAAAAGAATTGGGCGAAATGCGCGTGCGCATTAAAGCCATGCGTCAAAAACTGGTCGATGGTTTGAAGGCTGCGGGCGTCAAGCAAGACATGAGCTTCATCACCACCCAAATTGGCATGTTCAGCTACTCCGGTTTGAACAAAGACCAAATGGTGCGCCTGCGCTCTGAGTTTGGTGTGTATGGCACCGACACAGGCCGCATGTGTGTGGCTGCTTTGAACAGTAAAAACATTGATTACGTGTGCCAGTCCATTGCGAAAGTAATGTGACAGAGAGGCGTCACCCATTGTTTTAAATTAGGTGCGCCTCTCCACTTTCAATGCATCACAACTGTTATATTGCTGCAGTGCAACAATTTAAGGGGCTTTAAGCCATGCTTTACCAAATCTACGAAACGCAACGCTCCATCATGGAGCCTTTTGCAGACTTGGCACATGCTGCCGCCAAGATGTACAGCAACCCGCTCAACCCCATGGGCAACTCGTCCTTGGCACAGCGTGTGTCTGCCGGCTATGAACTCATGCACCGCTTGGGCAAAGACTACGTCAAGCCCGAGTTTGGTATTCGCACTGTGCATGTGGGTGAGGTCGATGTGGCCATTCATGAGCGCGTCGAAATCGACAAACCCTTTTGCGAGTTGCGTCGCTTCAAGCGTTTCACAGACGACTCTGTCACCCTCACAGCCATTAAAAAACAACCCGCCGTTTTAATTGTTGCGCCTTTGTCTGGCCACTACGCCACACTTCTGCGCGACACCGTCAAAACCATGTTGAAGGACCACAAGGTCTACATCACTGACTGGAAAAACGCTCGCTTGGTGCCTTTAACCGATGGCGAATTCCATCTGGACGACTACGTCAACTACGTACAAGAGTTCATTCGTCACGTTCAAGGCGTCTACGGCAACTGTCACGTGATCAGTGTGTGCCAGCCTACAGTGCCTGTCTTGGCTGCCGTTTCACTGATGGCTTCCCGCGGCGAAAAAACACCTCTCAGCATGACCATGATGGGCGGCCCCATTGATGCGCGCAAGTCGCCTACAGCCGTCAACAACTTGGCCATGAACAAGAGCTTTGAGTGGTTTGAAAACAATGTGATCTACAAAGTCCCAGGCAACTTCCCAGGTGCTGGCCGCCGTGTTTATCCTGGCTTCTTGCAGCACACAGGCTTTGTGGCCATGAACCCCGATCGTCATGCCTCTAGCCATTACGATTACTTCAAAGACCTGATTAAAGGCGATGACGCCAGCACCGAAGCGCATCGCAAGTTCTATGACGAGTACAACGCTGTACTGGACATGGACGCCGACTACTACTTAGAAACCATCAAGACCGTGTTCCAAGATTACAAATTGGTCAACGGCACTTGGGAAGTTAAAAACTTGAGCGGCAAGTCTGAATTGGTTCGCCCTCAAGACATCAAAATCACAGCCTTGCTAACAGTCGAAGGCGAGCTAGACGACATTTCTGGTTCAGGCCAAACAGCAGCCGCACATGGTTTGTGCAGCAACATCAATCCAAAAAATCGCAAGCACTTGGAAGTGCCAGGTGCTGGTCACTACGGTATTTTCAGTGGCCGTCGTTGGCGCGATGTGGTGTACCCCGAAGTTGTCAAATTTATTTTGGCGCACAACGGTTCTGGTACCCCTCAAAAAGCGGCCAGTAAAACTGCAGTCAAAGCCAGTGCCAAGCCAGCCAGCAAAGCACCTGCCAAGAAAGCAGTCAAAGTTGTTGCCAAAAAAGCGCCCGCTCGTAAAAAGTGAACACCCTGGCTAACCGCATCCATGATGCGCTGCCCCAAACGCAGTGCACTCGGTGTGGCTATCCTGACTGCAAGGCCTACGCACATGCCATTGCAGAACAACAAGTCCCCATCAATCAATGTCCGCCAGGCGGTGCAGAGGGCGTGGCCATCTTGGCCCGCCTGACAGGTCGTCCTGCCCTGCCCTTAAATCCAGAACATGGCGTTGAAGGCCCCATGATGGTGGCCGTGATTGACGAAGCTTGGTGTATCGGCTGCACCTTGTGCATCAAGGCCTGCCCCACCGATGCCATCTTGGGCAGCAACAAGGTGATGCATACCGTCATTGAATCGGCTTGTACGGGTTGCGATTTGTGTTTGCCCGTTTGTCCTGTCGATTGCATTGAGATGGTGCCCATCTCGGGCGAAAAAACTGGCTGGACCGCATGGTCTGATGTGCTGGCCACACAAGCGAGGCAGCGCTATGAGTCGCGGCAAATTCGCTTGGTTGTTGAAGAGCGCGAACACGCTGAGCGACAAGAAGCCAAGGCCGCCATGAAATTGGCAGACCTTGAAACACATACTCACACGGCTTTTGATCAAGACAAAGAAATGGCCCGCAAGCGAGCCATCATTGAAGCGGCTTTGGCAAAAGCCAAAGCACGAAAAGCCAATTAAAAATTGATCTGCTTTAAGCGTATTGGGCAGCCAACGCGCCAAATGCTTTCACCACCTCATCGGGTGCTTGCACCAACTCAATAAGCACACCCTCACCGCCAATGGGCAACTCTTCATTGCCTTTGGGGTGAATGAAACAAATGTCAAAGCCGGCTGCCCCTTTGCGAATGCCGCCAGGTGCAAAGCGAACGCCCTGCTGACCCAGCCAATCAACCGCTTCAGGCAAATGATCAATCCAAAGTCCTACATGATTGAGCGGTGTCGTGTGAACCGCCGGCTTCTTTTCAATGTCCATAGGTTGCATCAAATCAACCTCAACTTTGAAAGGGCCAGAGCCAATGGCACAAATGTCTTCGTCAACATTTTCACGATCACTTTTGTAAGTGCCCGTGAGTTCTAAGCCAAACAAGTCAACCCACAATCTTTGAAGTTTGACTTTGTCCGTTCCGCCAATGGCAATTTGCTGGATGCCCAAAACCTTAAAGGGTCGGTTGATGTTGCTCATGCCTCAAACTCCACAATGACTTGGTCAACTGACAATGACTCACCTTGCGAGGCCATGACTTTCTTAACCACACCGTCGTGAGCAGCAAACAAAATGTTTTCCATCTTCATGGCTTCAATGATGGCCACACGCTCGCCAGCTTGGACCTTTTGACCGGGTGTGACGGCCACATTGACCAACAAACCAGGCATGGGCGACAAAACAAATCGGCTCATGTCTGGCGGCGTTTTGAATGGCATCATTTGGTGCAATTCGGCCATGCGGGGCGACACCACCAAGGCTTCAATGCGAGTGCCGTTGTGTTGAACTTGTAAGGCCAAAGGGTTCTTGGGTGTGCCACGTTCCACTTGGGCTGTAAATGGCTTGCCATTGACGGTGCCATTGATGCGCACATCGTTCAAACGTGAATGGCTTTCAATGATGTAGTGGTTGTCGCCCACCTTGATGATGGCTTTGCCGCTCTGACCACGGAACTCGTCCACGTGCACACCAAGGTAACGGTTCTCGCCTTTGGCGCCCAACACAATGACGCTGTAGTCGTGGCCAATTTGCACATCGTAACCGGGCAACTGGCCGCTTAGATTGGCCGCACGCTCGCGCGATTTGCGGCGCACAAATGCGGCCAAGGCCACCAAGAAATCTGGATCGTCGTGCGGCACATCTTCTGCGCGGAAACCATGGGCATAGTTTTCTGCAATGAAGCCGGTGTTGAAATCGCCCGCCACAAACTTTGGATGCGCCAACAAAGCCGCTTGGAAAGGAATGTTGGAACTGATGCCGCGAATGACAAAACCGTTCAAGGCTTCGCGCATTTTGGCAATAGCATCGTTGCGGTCTGTGCCATGAACAATCAGCTTGGCAATCATGGAGTCGTAGAACATGGGGATCTCGCCGCCATCTTGTACGCCAGTGTCTACGCGCACACCCAACAGGTCTTGCGTGTTGGACTGGAACATGGTTTGCACTGGCGTTTGAAAACGCACCAAGCGACCCGTCGAGGGTAAGAAATTACGAAAGGGATCTTCGGCGTTGATACGGCACTCAATGGCCCAACCGTTGCGCTTCACATCGGCTTGTGTCATGGGGAGTTTTTCACCATTGGCCACACGGATCATCATCTCAACCAAGTCGATGCCAGTGATGGCTTCGGTCACGGGATGCTCCACTTGCAAACGGGTGTTCATCTCGAGGAAATAGAAACTTTGGTCCTTGCCCACCACAAACTCCACTGTACCCGCCGATTGGTATTGAACGGCTTTGGCCAAAGCCACAGCCTGTTCGCCCATGGCTTTACGCGTGGCATCGCTGATGAAGGGTGATGGCGCTTCTTCAATGACTTTTTGATGGCGACGCTGAATGGAGCACTCGCGTTCGTTCAAGTAAATGACGTTGCCATGGCTGTCGCCCAACACTTGAATTTCAATGTGACGGGGCTCTTCCACAAACTTCTCAATGAAGACGCGATCGTCACCAAAAGAGTTGCGAGCTTCATTGCGGCAAGAGGTGAAGCCTTCAAATGCTTCTTTGTCGTTGAAGGCCACGCGAAGGCCTTTACCACCGCCACCCGCAGAAGCTTTGATCATCACGGGGTAGCCAATGCCCTTGGCAATTTCAACGGCAGCCTCTGCTGTTTCAATGGCCTCGTTGTAACCTGGAATGGTGTTGACCTTGGCTTCGTTGGCCAATTTCTTGGAGGCAATTTTGTCGCCCATGGCGGCAATTGAAAAATGGCG
>CANKXC010000045.1 GCA_947487355.1 Comamonadaceae bacterium
ACAAACTGCAGCACCGCAAAAAATAAAGCACCAAAGACCTGAGTCTTGGTGCTTTATTGGCAAGCTTGATTTTTACAAAAAGTTAGTGCTTACTTGGCCCTGCAAATTTTGAGCATGTTGGTACCACCAGGCGAGCCCATGGGTTCGCCACAGGTGATGGCATAAATGTCGCCTGACGAAACAATGTTGCGTTTTTTCAAGTGCATTTCAGCTTGCGACAAGGCTGTATCGAGGTCTGTGCTGGTGTCCATCAGCAAAGGTCGAACATTGCGATACAAAGCCATTTTTCTTTGCGAACTGACCTTGGTAGTCAAGGCATAAATAGGTATTTTGACACGGTGACGGCTCATCCAAAGCGCTGTCGAACCCGACTCGGTCAAAGCCACAATTCCCTTGGCATTGAGGTGATGGGCTGTGAACAATGCGCCCATGGCAATGGATTGGTCAATGCGATGGAAGGTTTGTCCACTGAAATCGGCATCCAACTCAACTTCTTCGGCGGCCTCGGCTGCCAAACAAATTTTGGCCATTTCTTGCACGGTCTCTAGCGGGAATTTGCCAGCAGCAGTTTCGGCGCTCAACATGACGGCATCGGTGCCATCCAACACCGCATTGGCCACATCGCTGACCTCTGCACGCGTGGGCACCGGATTGGTAATCATGCTTTCCATCATTTGGGTGGCCGTGATGGTGACCTTGTCGTGTTTGCGTGCCAGCTTGATCATGCGTTTTTGCAAGGCAGGTACAACGGCGTTACCAACCTCCACCGCCAAATCGCCGCGGGCCACCATGATGCCGTCGCTGGCCAACAAAATTTCTTCCAGACGTGGAATGGCCTCGGCACGCTCAATTTTGGCAATTAAGGCCGGCTTGTGATTGAATTCGGCTGCAGCCACATTGGCCAGCTGACGGGCCATTTCCATGTCGGTGGCGTTTTTAGGAAAACTGACGGCAATGTAGTCCGCTTGAAAGCTCATCGCTGTTTTGATGTCTTCCATGTCCTTGCCCGTCAAGGCTGGCGCTGTCAGGCCGCCACCTTGTTTGTTGATGCCCTTGTTATTGGACAACTCGCCGCCCAGTTTGACAGTGGTATTGACCTTCTCGCCGTGCACTGAGTCAACAGTGAGCACAATCAGGCCGTCGTTGAGCAACAGCACGTCGCCCGCTTTAACGTCGCGTGGCAGTTCTTTGTAATCCAAGCCTACGCCCGATAGATCGCCGGGTTCTGTGCGAGAAGCATCTAGAACAAACTGGGCGCCTGGCTCGAGCATGACTTTGCCTTCTGCAAATTTGCCAACCCTGATTTTGGGACCCTGCAAGTCAGCCATGATGGCCACTTCACGACCCGCACGGGCGGCAGCCTCGCGAACCAATTGAGCGCGGTCAATGTGGTCTTGCGCTTTGCCGTGGCTGAAGTTGAGTCGAACCACGTTCACGCCAGCGCGAATCATGGCTTCGAGCATGTCTGGTTCGCTGGATGCAGGGCCGAGGGTGGCAACGATCTTGGTAGCACGGGTTGGCATGTGGACTTGTCTCCGGTGTAATTTAATTTCAATTTTCCCACGAATTTAGTTACACGGGGAGAACAAATTGCATCTCAAAAGGGGCTTTTTTCGTAAGGCTCAATTGACCCATGTCAGCCAGAGGAAAACCCTAAGGGTTTAGACTCGGGGTATTCTGTTGATTGGCACCCAAGCTCTAGCTTTCGCGCCCACCCTATGACTACACATTCTTCCTCTGACAATTTGCAGCCCATTCCTGAAGACCAGGCCATGCCTCATCGCAAGGTCATTCGTGAGTGGCTGTTTCCCTTGTCACAGCGCTCCACTTTTCGTGCGTTTGTTCTGTTGCTGGTCGACACCGCATTGTTCGTGGGCTTGATTGCGGGTACCGTTGCATTTGAATCGGTCTGGCTCAAATTGCTCTGCGGTTTGGCTGCAGGTTTTGTCATTGGCCGCCTGTTCATCATTGGCCACGACGCTTGCCACCAAAGTCTCACGCCCCATCGTGAACTCAACAAATGGATTGGTCGCTACGCCTTTTTGTATTCACTCACCCCTTACAGTTTGTGGGACACCGGCCACAACGTGGTGCACCATGGCTATACCAATTTGAAAGGTGTCGACTTTGTTTGGACACCTCTCACCGCCGAAGAGTTTTCAGCATTGGGTCCTATTGAACGTTTGCTGCAACGTCTTTACCGCAGCGGCTGGGCACCCGGTCTTTACTACCTCATTGAAATTTGGTGGAAGCGTGAGTTTTTCCCCAACAAATCGCACATGCCCACACGCCGTCCTATCTTTTTCAAAGACAGCTTGTTGGTGTCGGTCTTTGCTGTCTTGTGGGTTGCTGTCATGAGCTATGCCGCTGTAGCCACTGACCAGTCTGTGGCGCTCACCTTGCTCTTGGGTGTGGTGGTGCCGTTCTTGTTCTGGAACACCATGATTGGTTTTGTGGTCTATGTTCACCACACACACGTGCGGGTGTCTTGGCACAACGACAAATCTGCTTGGACCAAGGCACAGCCTTTCGTGTCCACCACCGTGCACCTCACCTTCCCCATGAAAATTGGCAACATGGTGCACCACATCATGGAGCACACTGCGCACCACGTCGACATGAGCATTCCCCTCTATCGCCTGAAGCAAGCGCAAGCCAAATTGGAAGAAATGTTGCCTGGCCGCATCATTGTTCAGCCCTTCTCTTGGGGCTGGTATTTCAAAACTGCCAAGGCTTGCAAGCTGTACGATTTCACACGCGAATGTTGGACCGACTTTCAAGGCCACATGACCAGCCCGGTGCGTGGCAATTTGCCACCCAAGGCTTCTTGATTCTGGCAACGCCATATCACTTCTGTGATCAAAAAAAAGGCCGCTGAACTTAGCGGCCTTTTTTGTTGTGTTGATTTTATGACTGCGCGCGGCGCGACAAAATTTCAAACGCTGGCAAAGTCTTGCCTTCAAGCACCTCCAAGAATGCACCGCCACCGGTAGAGATATAGCCCACCTGTTTTTCAATGCCGTATTTGGCAATGGCGGCCAAGGTGTCGCCACCACCCGCAATGCTGAAGGCCTTTGATTCTGCAATGGCTTGTGCAATGACGCGGGTGCCATTTTCAAACGCAGCAAATTCAAACACGCCAACAGGACCATTCCACACAATGGTGCCAGCGGCTTTCAATTGCGTGGCCAATTTTGCGGCGGTCTCAGGTCCAATGTCCAAAATCAAATCGTCATCGGCCACGTCTGTGGCTTGCTTCACGGTGGCCACCGCGTCTGCTGAAAAAGATTTTGCGGTGACAACGTCCGTGGGAATGGGCACTTCGGCGCCACGCGCTTTCATGATGTCGATCACAGCTTTGGCTTCTGCCAACAAATCGGGTTCGGCCAAGCTCTTGCCAATTTTCAGACCCGCAGCCAACATGAAGGTGTTGGCAATGCCGCCGCCCACAATGAGTTGGTCGACCTTGTCGGCCAGGCTCTTCAGAATAGTGAGTTTGGTCGATACTTTGCTGCCCGCCACAATGGCGGCCAATGGCCGAGCAGGGTGCGCCAAGGCCTTGGTGATGGCATCAATTTCAGCCGCCAACAAGGGGCCGGCACACGCCACTTTGGCGTACTCGGCAATGCCGTAAGTGGTGCCTTCTGCGCGGTGCGCTGTGCCAAATGCATCGTTCACAAAAATGTCGCAAAGGGCCGCCATTTTTTGGGCCAACTCGGGATTGTTCTTTTTCTCGCCTTTGTTAACGCGGCAGTTTTCCAACAGCACAACCTGACCCACGGCCACTTCCACACCATCGACCCAATTGGCCTTGAGAGGCACATCACGGCCCAACATTTCAGACAGTCGTTTGGCGACAGGTGCCAATGAATCTTCCGCTTTGAATTCGCCCTCTGTGGGGCGTCCTAAATGGCTGGTGACCATCACGGCGGCGCCGGCGTCGAGTGCCATTTGAATGCAAGGCACAGAAGCACGCACGCGTGTGTCTTCTGTAATGTCACCCGCATCGTTTTGCGGCACATTCAAATCGGCACGAATAAAAACACGCTGCCCTTTGACTTTGCCTTGTGCACACAAATCTGAAAAGCGAATGACGTTCATGAAATTTCTCTTTGACGAAAATAAAAACAGGATGTTACCAACCCAAGACCAGGTGCAAAGGCAAATAGGCCAACATGCCCACCACAATGGTCATAAGCACATTGCGTTTCCAAAAATAAACCGCACCGCCCACCAAAGCACCGACCCAACGTGCGTCCATCCAGGTCTGTAAAAATTGGCCCTGCTGCATCAAGATTTCTGGAAATACCACAGCGGCCAATGCTGCAATGGGAGCAAATTGCAAACCTCTTTGTGCCCAATCAGGCAGCGTCCATATTTCGCTGGAAATAAAAAAGAAAGTCCGCGTGATGACTGTCACCAAGGTCAAGCCCACAATGACCGCGACCGTCCAAAAATCGGTACCTTCAAATAACATCATGTGGACTGCCCAGTGGGTTTTTGCAATCGCTCAAGGCTCATGCTGAACATCACAGCCACCACAATGGCCAACACAATGTTCAACTTCAATGGCAAGGCATATGCAGCAATGGCCGTCACGGCTGCCACGGTAGCAGTAAAAAATCGCATCTTGGTGCTGGCCAACGAACAAAAAATACCGACCAAACAAAGTGTCCCTGCAAAGCCCAAGCCCCAATTGGACGGAATGATGTTGGCCAAGAAAATGCCAAAGAAACTGGCCACCATCCAACTCACCCAAACAATGCAGGTATTGCCTGCCAAGAATGCGGTCTGCACCAACTGTGTTTCAGCATCGTCTGCAGGCTTCGGAAATCGTCTGGTAAACAAAACATAGCTAAGGTCAGCCGTGAGGTAGCCGTGCATCATGCGTTCAAAGCGCGGCAGGTGCATGAAGTAGGGCCGCAGATGCAAACTGAACACCATGAAGCGCAAGTTGACACAAAAGCCTGTGGCCAAAATAACCCAAGCCGGTGCGCCGACTGCAATCAAAGGAATGGCCGCCAACTGCGAGCTGCCCGCATAAACAAACAAGGTCATCGCTATCGATTCGAGCACGCTCATGCCCGAATTCATCATGGCCACGCCCGTCATTAGCCCCCATGCTGCAACGCCTGGCGCTTGGGGTGCGGCGTCTTTCACGCCCTCCATGAAGGCTGAATGTCGGAAATTCTCAGGCTTTAAAAACATCGCCGAGGGCACCCTTAAAACTACGCACAAAGTCAGATACCAGCTGTCGCTTGCCACCTGGCTTTTGCAATTGCGTGAGACACAGCACACCCTCGCCACATGCCACTTGAATGCCGGCTTCAGAGATGGCCAAAATTGTGCCTGGCGTTGCTGCCTGCTTTGAACTAAGGTCAGCATTCACTGCATACCCCTGCCAAATCTTGATCACTTCATCGCCCAGTTGCGTGCTCATGCCGGGAAATGGATCGAATGCACGAACACGCCTGGCCAGCACATCAGCCGATTGCGTCCAATCTAATGCTGCTTCTGATTTTTCAATTTTGTGCGCATAGGTCACGCCCTCTTCGGGCTGCTTCACAGGGCTGAATTGGCCCACTTGTGACAAAGCCTTCACAATCATCTGAGCGCCCATGCTGGCCAATGCATCGTGCAGTGTGGCGGTGGTGTCTAGCGGGCCGATGGGCCATGTTTCTTTCAGCAGCATGTCACCGGTGTCAAGGCCAGCATCCATCTGCATGATCGTGATGCCTGTCTCTACATCACCTGCTTCAATGGCACGGTGAATGGGTGCAGCGCCCCGCCATCTGGGCAACAAAGAGCCATGTATGTTGAGGCACCCAAAGGGCGGTGCATCCAATACCCATTGCGGCAATATCAATCCATAAGCGGCCACCACCATGACATCGGCTTGTGCTTGTGCAATGAACTGCTGTGCTGCCAGCGCTTCATCTGGGTATTTACCGTCCAGCTTCAAACTGTGCGGTTGTATGACGGACAACTGATGTGCTTGCGCGAATTGCTTGACAGCTGACGCTTGAAGTTTCATGCCCCGGCCAGCAGGACGATCGGGTTGCGTCATCACGCCCACGATGTCGTGGCCCGCCGCATGCAAAGCCGCCAGTGCGCTGCGGGCAAATTCGGGGGTGCCCGCAAAAATAACGCGCATGAATTTTCTTTCTGAACTTGCTTAAGCGCTGTCTTTTTGCGCTTTCAACATTTTGGTCTTGATGCGATTGCGCTTGAGGGGCGACAAATATTCAACGAATACTTTGCCCATTAAATGGTCTAACTCATGCTGCACACAAACCGCCATCAAACCCTCGGCTTCTAGCTCGCGCACTTTGCCATGTTCGTCTGCCGCTTTAACTTTGACTTTCACAGCACGTTCCACACCGTCGTAAATTCCGGGTACTGACAAGCAACCTTCTTCACCTTTGACGCGCTCTTCACTGGCCCACGTGATTTCTGGATTGATTAAGACCACCGGTTGGTTGTGCTCCTCTGAAGTGTCCATCACCACCAAGCGTTGGTGCACATCAATCTGTGTCGCGGCCAAGCCTACGCCTTGAGACTCATACATGGTCTCCAACATGTCCGCCACCAACGTGCGAAGTTTTTCATCGAACTCAGTGACGGGCTTGGCCACCTTGTGGAGACGGGGGTCGGGATAACAAAGAATGTTTAAAAGTGCCATGGTGTTTTTTATTCAGCAATACCTCTATTTTCTCTAATTTGAAGAAGCCTTGCCCAATAGCCCAATCCTACCCAAAATCGGCCCCCCAGCCTGTGGCTGTCTAAATAGGTCAATCCATGGTTTCCAACCCAGAAAGTCTCAAAGCTTGGCTCAGGCTCAGCCTCACGCCTAGCGTTGGCAATATCACCGCGCGCGCACTGCTTAAGGCATTTGGCTTGCCTGAAATGATTTTTCAAAAGTCCGCGGCTCAATTGCAAGCCATTGTCAGCCCCGCCGTCAGTCACCTACTGTGTTTGGAGCCCGAAGGGTTAGAAGACGCACTGAACACCACATGGGATTGGCTGCAAAAGCCTGCACCTCGCCATGCCGCCATGACACTGCACAAACGCCTGTTAACTTTGGCCGACACCGATTACCCCAGCAGCCTCATGCTCACCCCCGACCCGCCGTGCCTGCTGTATGTCATGGGGCAAACACAGCATTTGCACTTGCTCAGTCCCGCGGCATTCAAAGCGCCTATGGCTGTGGCTGTGGTTGGCAGTCGCAACCCCACGCCGCAGGGGCGGATCAATGCGCACGAGTTTGCGTCTAGCCTGGCCCAAGCAGGCTTGACCGTCATTTCTGGTTTGGCTTTAGGCGTCGACACAGAAGCCCATCGCGGCGCACTTCAAGGCGGCACCTTGGCCAATCCTTTGCGAACAGTGGCGGTTGTCGGTACCGGTCTTGATCGGGTTTATCCACATCAAAATCATGCTTTGGCATTGAGCATTGCGGCCCACGGTTTATTGATTAGCGAATACCCACTCAACACGCCGCCCATCACGTCCAACTTTCCCAAGCGCAATCGACTCATTGCAGGCCTGTCGCAAGGTTGTTTGGTGGTTGAAGCCGCCGCAAGATCGGGTTCTTTGATTACAGCCAAGCAAGCCATCGAGATGGGCAAAGAGGTGTTTGCCATTCCCGGCTCCATTCACACCACCGTGGCCAAGGGCTGTCACGACCTGATCAAGCAAGGTGCCAAATTGGTCGATTGTGCGCAAGACATCCTCGAAGAACTCAAAGATTTGCCAGTCATTGCGCAAGTTAGCACTGAAACTCAAAAATCCACTAGCCGTTCTGAAATTGACGCAGACGTTGAGATTGCGTACGGCTTATTGACGAAGAATGTTCAAACGTTGCAGGTTCTTGACCATTTAGGCCAAGATCCCGTGGGACTGGATGAGCTGCAAATTAGAAGTGGCTTGCCGACCGCCCAGTTGCAGGCTGAGCTATTCCAGTTGGAACTGAATGGCGCATTGGGCAGGCTGCCAGGTGGCTTGTATCAAAAGCTCAAGACGCCTTTGCCTCGCCACCCCAACAATCCGCACTCGTTCAATGTTTAAACGACCGCGCCCGAATTGGGGTCGTCTGGATCTTCGTCTTTTTTCGGTCCCGCTTTAATGAGGTCTTCGCGCTGAATGCCCAACCACATGGCAATGGCAGCCGCCACAAACACGGACGAATAAATACCAAACAAAATGCCAATGGTCAGGGCCATTGCAAAGTAATGCAAGGTCTCGCCACCAAACAACAACATGGAGAGCACCATGATTTGCGTCGAACCGTGCGTGATGATGGTTCGGCTAATGGTGGACGTGATGGCGTTGTCAATGATTTCAATGGTGTTCATCTTGCGATAACGACGGAAGTTCTCGCGAATTCGGTCAAAAATAACCACCGACTCGTTCACTGAATAACCTAGAACCGCAAGAACCGCAGCCAACACCGCCAATGAAAACTCCCATTGGAAATAGGCGAAGAAGCCCAAAATGATGATGACGTCGTGCAAGTTGGCAATGATGGCCGCTACAGAAAACTTCCATTCAAAGCGCACCGCCAAATAAAGCATGATGCCAATGACCACAAACGCCAGCGCCTTCAAACCATCCTGCGCCAGCTCGTCCCCCACTTGGGGTCCGACAAACTCCGTCCGACGCAAGTTGGCTTCTGGGTTTTCCGCCTTCAAAGCTGCCATCAATTTCTCGCTTTGCTGTGCAGAACTCACGCCTTTTTGTGGCGGCAAGCGAATCATCACATCTCGGGCTGTGCCAAAGTTTTGAACTTGTACCTCGGTATAGCCCAAGCTTGAGACCACGCCGCGCACTTTACTAAGGTCGGCGGGCTGGCTGTAACTCACTTCCATGACCGTACCGCCGGTGAATTCCACCGACAAATGCAAACCGCGGCTGAACAAAAAGAACACTGCCAATAAGAAAGTCACAAGCGAGATGACGTTGAAAATCAACGCATGCTTCATGAAGGGAATGTCTTTGCGGATTTTGAAAAATTCCATGATGCAACTCCGCTTTATTCTTTATTTTCTTGGGTAGCTGGCACAGCAGCGCCCTCAGGACGCCACACGGTGCCAATGGACACTGACTTGAGTTTCTTCTGGCGGCCATACCAAAGGTTGACCAAACCACGTGAGAAAAACACCGCAGAGAACATGCTGGTCAAAATGCCCAAGCAATGCACCACTGCAAAGCCGCGAACTGGACCAGAGCCAAATGCCAACAAAGCAACCCCTGCAATGAGGGTGGTGATGTTGGAGTCAAGAATGGTGGCCCAAGCGCGGTCGTAACCCGTGTGAATAGCAGCTTGTGGCGATGCGCCCAAACGAAGCTCTTCTCGCACGCGCTCGTTAATTAGCACATTGGAGTCAATGGCCATGCCCAGCGCCAGCGCCACAGCTGCCATACCGGGCAAGGTGAGGGTGGCTTGCAACATCGATAGTACGGCCACCAGCAGCAACAAGTTCACGCCCAAAGCGATACTGGAGAAAACGCCAAACATCATGTAGTAAATGCACATGAAGGCCACAATCACCACGAAGCCCCAGGTGACGCTGTTAAAACCTTTGGCAATGTTTTCTGCACCCAAGCTAGGGCCGATGGTGCGTTCTTCAATGATTTCCATGGGCGCTGCCAAAGAACCTGCACGCAGCAACAAGGCTGTGTCGTTGGCTTCGGCGGTGGTCATCCGGCCAGAAATTTGCACGCGACCGCCGCCAATTTCAGATCGAATGACTGGCGCTGTCACCACTTCGCCTTTGCCTTTTTCGAACAGCAAAATGGCCATGCGCTTGCCAATGTTTTCACGCGTCACATCTTTGAAGATGCGCGCACCTTTGCCGTCGAGTGACAGGTTCACCACGGGCTCTTGCGTCTGACCGTCAAAGCCAGGCTGAGCGTCTGTCAGGTTGTCACCCGTCAAAATGACTTGCTTTTTGACAATGACGGGTTGGCCGTTGCGCTCTAAATAACGCTCAGAGCCAAAGGGCACCATGCCATTGGTCTGCTCTGCGTTACGCGCTTCAGAACTTTCATCCACCATGCGCACTTCCAATGTAGCCGTGCGACCCAAAATATCTTTGGCCTTGGCCGTGTCTTGCACGCCAGGCAACTGAACCACAATGCGGTCCAGTCCTTGTTGCTGAATGACCGGCTCAGCCACACCCAGTTCATTGATGCGGTTGTGGAGGGTGGTGATGTTTTGCTTTAAGGCTTGCTCTTGAACCTTGCGTGCGGCTTCGGGCTTGATGGTGGCGGTTATTTTGAATTCAGCACCATCTGCCGAGTCGATGGCTTGCAAATCTGCAAACTGTTCCGACAAGATTTTGCGCGCTGCCGCCAACTGCGCTTGATCACGCACTTTGATTTCGATGCTTTGGTCATTGCGCGAGATGCCGCCGTGTCGCACTTCTTTTTCTCGCAACGTGCTGCGAATGTCGCCCGCTAAGGATTCCACTTTTTGACTCAACGCCGCCTTCATGTCGACTTGCAACATGAAGTGAACGCCACCCCGCAGGTCCAGACCCAAGTACATGGGCGCTGCATGCAAAGCCGTCAGCCATGCGGGAGAGCGTGACAACAAATTCAAGGCCACCACGTAGCCGTTTTCTGTGCCTTCAGGAATGAGTGCTTTCTGAATAGCGTCTTTGGCCTTTAACTGTTGCTCGGTCGTTTCAAAACGAGCCTTGATGGAATTGCCTTCCAACGTTAAAACGGCAGCCGGCACATCGGCCGCTTTAATGGCCTCTGCAACCCGCATCAAAGTGGCGTCATCCACTTTGGCACTCATCTTGGAAGATGAAACCTGCACCGCTGGCGCTTCACCAAAAAAGTTGGGCAAGGTGTAGACCACGCCCAACAACAAAGCGACCACAAGGATCGCAAACTTCCACGCCGGGTAACGGTTCATGATGGCAGCCGCTTCAAAGAAGAGAAAAAATCAAATCAGAATGACTTACTTGATGGTGCCTTTTGGCAAGACTTGAATGACGGCAGAACGTTGCATTTGAACTTCAACGCCATTGGCAATCTCAACGCTCAAGAAGCCATCGCCCAACTTACTCACTTTGCCCAAGAAACCACCGGCTGTAATGATTTCATCGCCTTTGGCCAGCGCATCGATCATGGACTTGTGTTCTTTTTGCTTTTTCATTTGGGGGCGAATCATGACGAAATACAGCACCACAAACATCAAGAGCAAGGGCAACATGCTCATCAAAGAGGATTGCATGTCGCCTCCGGCAGCAGCGGCAGGGGCGGTTTGGGCAAATGCGGATGAAATGAACATCGAAAAACTCCACGAATAAAATGACGGAAATTACCAACAAGTCGGCATGGAACCGACTT
>CANKXC010000046.1 GCA_947487355.1 Comamonadaceae bacterium
GCCAGGATTCTGGGCACAGTGCCGACATCCATTCCGCTAAACTCAAGTCATTCATCTAACCCCATTGTTTTGAAAGATCGCGCCATGTTGGATCCACAAGCTCAAGCGTTGATGCAACTCATGATTGACAAGGGGGTACCGCCAGTGAATACCCTCTCGCCCACAGAAGCACGGGCGTCTTACAGGTCTAGGCGCGCCTTTACCCAGCCAGATGCCCCTGAAGTCCTCAAGACCGAAGACCAGCTGGTTTCATACAACGGCATCCAAGTTCCCGTCAGGGTCTATCACCCGTTCAGTGCGCAATCTCAAAATGCGCTGCCAGCATTGGTGTACTTGCATGGTGGTGGCTGGACCATTGGCGACCTCGACACACACGATGTTTTATGTCGCAGCCTGTGCTTGCAAGCCGATGTGGTGGTGGTCTCTGTTGATTACAGAATGGGCCCTGAGCACAAGTTTCCAGCAGCCTTCGAGGACGCCGTTGCAGCGTTTGAGTGGACCGTTAAAAATGCAAATCCATTGGGCATCGACGCTAAGCGCATCGCCATCGGTGGTGACAGTGCGGGTGGCAACTTAACAGCCGCAGCTTGCTTGCAATTGCGCACCCACACTGTTCAACCTGCGTTTCAATTGCTCATCTACCCTGCCACCATCATGTGGCAAGACACGCCCTCCTACCATGCCAATGGTCAGGGCTATATGCTCACCAAAGATTCCATCGCGTACTACACCGACAATTATTTGCGCGATCGCAATGACGCCAAAGATTGGCGGGCCTCACCCCAATGGGCAGAGAGTCATGCAGGATTGCCCCCTGCCTTTGTTTTGACGGCTGGATACGATCCCTTGCGAGACGAAGGACTGATGTACGCAGACGCCTTGTCCAAGGCGGGCGTTTCAACGCAGTATGTTTGTTTTGAACGTCAAATTCATGGTTTCATCACCATGGGGCGTGTGATGCAAGAAGCCAATACGGCTGTGTCAATGTGCGCGCAGGTATTGAAAGCCCAACTTCACTCAAGCTAAATTGCGCGTATGAACGACGCGCTGAGGGAAGGGAATTTCAATAGCATGGGCACGCAATACCGCCAAGATGGCCACATTAATTTCTGACTTCAAAGTGAGCAAGCCCGCTTGCTGCTCATCGACCCAATAGTGAACACCGAATTCCAAGCCGTCAGCACCAAAGTTGGACAGCGTGACATACGGCGCAGGGTCGGTTAAAACTTTGTCTTGCGATGTACAGACTTGGGTTAACAATGCCATGACCTGCGGTACATCTGAGCCATAGGCCACCGACACAGCCGTGCTTTGCAGAACTCTCGAGTCCGCCAAAGATAAGTTTTCGACACGGCTGTTGATGAGCATCTCATTGGGCACGATGGACTCACGGCCATTGGGTGCCCTGATGACGGTGTAGCGCGCTTTGATGTCCGAGATACGACCTTCAAAACCATCCACTTTGACGCTGTCGCCAATGCGCATGCTGCGCTCGGCCAAAATGACAAAACCACTGACATAGTTGGCTGCCAGTTTTTGCAATCCAAATCCAATACCCACACCAACCGCACCGCCCAAGACCGAAAGCGCAGTGAGATCGATGCCAACAGCTGACAGGGACAACATAAGGCCAAGGAACAGCAACAAGGATGTCACTGCATTGCTAACTGCCTTGCGCAGCGACAGCTCACTACCAGAGGAAGATTTGAGCAAGCGCGCTTCAACGGCTGTGGAAACCCACAAGGTGAGCAACAGGACCAAGCCTGCAGTGAGGCCGCCCTCTAACAAGGTTCGGAGTGATAAGTGAGACGTTCCCACCTTCCATTGAATTTGATCTAACTCATCCAAAATTAAGGGCAACAATCCAGTCAACCACAAGACTACCGCGCCCCATGCCATCCACGACAAACTCCGCTCGACAGGACGAACCCATGAAGCTTGCTTGAAAGTGGCTTGCAAAACTTTGACGCCTAAACGTATGGCAGCCAGTGACACACAAACTGGCACTAAAAAGTCAAACACCCACACAGGATTGGATTGAACCCAGACCGCTCTAGTTGCAAAAACCAAACCCAAAAGCAAGACGGGAAACAAAACGCCATCAATGAGTTTTCTGCCCAAAAGAACGGACAACTCCCACTGCAGGGTGACACGGCGCAGCGCCATGACAATGAGCAAAGCCAACGCGATGCATGCGCCAAACATCAGGAGCTCTAAGGCCGCTTGGTTAGGATTCAAGCTGCTCCACCACAAGGCGGGGTCATTCATCATGCTAGGCGCTTTTCTCAAAACCAAGTCCTTCTTTAAACGTCTGCCAAAACACGAATGTGTGCTTCAACACTGCGCGACAATGCGCTCAAGTTATAGCCACCTTCCAAACAACTCACAATGCGCCCTTTGGCATATTTTTGCGCGATGTCTTTGATGCGCTGGGTCATCCAAACATAGTCTTGCTCAACCAAGCCAAGTTGCCCCAGGTCGTCTTCTCGGTGCGCATCGAAACCTGCGCTGATGAAAATTAGTTCTGGCTGGTGCGCTTCCAAACGAGGGATCCAGATCATCTCAATGAGCTCACGAATGTCCATGCCCTTGGTATAGGCTGGTACTGGCAAGTTCACCAAATTGGCATCATGCTTTAGTGCGCCTCCATCGGGGTAGAAGGGATGTTGATAAAAACTCACCATCAAAATTCGATCGTCCCCAGCCACAATGTCTTCTGTGCCATTGCCGTGATGCACATCAAAGTCAACGATGGCAACACGCTGCAGGCCATGTCGCTCCAGTGCATATTTAGCCGCAATGGCCACATTGTTGAAGAAGCAGAAACCCATGGCCTTGTCGTGGCAAGCATGGTGCCCGGGCGGGCGGACGGCACAGAAAGCATTTTCTAAATCACCTGCAATGACCGCGTCAGTGGCCTCTAAAGCTGCACCAGCCGATCGCAGCGCGGCTTTCCAAGTGTGGGAATTCATGGACGTGTCTGGGTCGAGTGCGGTATGCGAAGGCCCTCCCGCTTGGATGTCCTCAATGAGTGCGTCACTCAAACCTCTTAAGGAGGCAATGTACATGCGCCCGTGAGCCAGTTCGATGTCGGCCAAAGACGCAGGTGCAGGCTCTCGCCTTTGAAGGGCGTGGTCTAAACCCGTGATGAGCAAACGATCTTCAATGGCATCCAGCCTTTGAGGACATTCAGGATGACCCGCACCCATTTCATGAAGACGACAATCTGCGTGAGTGAAGTAGCCTGTAGCGCCCATAAATATTTGCTTTGAAACGGGTCAATTGAAGTTCAAATTTTAAGGATTCCAGCTTATCACGACACCATCACCCAATTCAAACGCTAAACTGTGATCATGCGAATTTTGTCTTTGATCGGGGTCATGCTTTGTGCAGCTTTGTCTGTCAGTCTGCATGCCGCCGAGCCGCCCAAAAAATCCAAATCCAAAACAGCCAAAACCAGCAGCGCGCAAGGCCCGACCTATGCCAAGCGCAAAGATGTCACAGCCTGGGCCGACAAAACGGCGCAGGAATATCAATTGGACCCCAAGTGGGTCAAAAGCCAATTGGCCCAGGCACGTTTTATACCCAGTATCCCCAAGCTGATACTGCCGCCCACCCAAGTCAATAAAAAGAATTGGATTGCTTACCAAGCCAGGTTCATTGAGTCCAAACGGATTGAAGCGGGCGTTCAATTTTGGAAACTGAACCAACAAACGCTTCAAGAAGCTGAAGACAAATTCGGTGTGCCTGCTTGGTTGGTGGTGGGCATCATTGGTGTAGAAACGTTTTATGGCCAGCACACTGGCAATTTTCGAACACTGGATGCACTCAGCACACTGACCTTTGACTTTCCATCAGCGCATCCACGCGCTATAGAAAGGCAAGCTTTTTTCTCTAAAGAACTGGCAAATTTTCTGGTGTTGGCTCATCAAGAAAAAATGAAAGTGACCAACATCAAGGGCAGTTATGCCGGTGCTTTGGGCCTGCCGCAATTCATGCCTTCCAGTTGGGCTCGCTTTGCCATTGATTTTGACGGCGACAAACACATCGATTTGTTTAGCAATAAAGCCGATGTCATTGGCTCAGTGGCCCACTATTTCAAAGCTTTTCAATGGCGCCCTGGCATGCCCACCCACTATCCTGTTCAATTTGATGCTTCCAAACTCGACATGGATGCCTTGATGGCCCCTGATATTTTGCCAACCTTCAGTGTGCCCAGCTTTTTGGCCAAAGGCGCAGTTTTGGAGGGCGAAGCTTTGAACCATGCAGGCCCATTGGCATTGATTGAACTTTTGAATGGTGATGCCCCACCTAGCTTTGTGGCTGGCACCGAAAATTTTTACGCCATTACGCGCTACAACTGGAGCAGCTACTACGCCATGGCGGTCATTGAATTGGGTGAGGCGGTTGCGCGTCAAATTCAAAACAAGCCCTGAAAGCGTTGACGTATGAATCCGTTGAACCCTAAAAAACTGCTGCTGACCAAGTGGACAGCCGTCAAACCCATTGCCAAACAAAAGCACTTTTTGGTGAGTCGGGTGATTCAACCTGAACAGCTGACCGATCCGATTGAAGATGTGGAGATTGAAGCAGTGTTCTCCAAGGCCACGCAAATCATTGCGTGGCGTGAACTGCAAAACGACAGTGTTTGGCGGCAGGGTTGGGTTTGATTGGCCCTCAGTCGAAAACCGAGGCCGTGGCTTTTTTCATGTCAGCATCTACAAGCATTCAACCTACCGTGCGCTCAATGCAACTTCACCGTGGGGTTGGTTTGTTTGGTGATCATTCGCGACAGGGTAAAGAGCGTGGTTTTGAGGATGCCGTGAATGGCAAGTTCGTGCAGTTTGTACAAAGACATGTACATGAGCTTGGCAAAATATCCCTCGATCATCAGACTCTTGCCGATCAAGCCACCCATCATGTTGCCCACCGTGCTGAACTTGCCCAGAGAAACCAAGGAGCCAAAATCTCTGTAGCGGTAAGGCTTAAGAGGCTGGTTAGCTAAGCGGCGTTGAATTTGGTGCAACATGTGTGTGGCTTGCTGATGTGCTGCTTGCGCGCGCGGCGGCACAATGCCAGCCCGGCCGCCATCTGCGTCTGAACAGGGGCAAGCCGCGCAATCACCCAAGGCAAAAATATCGGGGTCACGCGTGGTTTGCAGCGTGTCATGGACCACCAGTTGGTTGATTCGGTTGGTTTCCAGGCCGCTGAAATCTTTCAAGAAATCAGGCGCTTTCACGCCTGCGGCCCACACCACCAGTTCGGATTCGATCTCGCTGCCATCGGCCAAGCGAATGCCCGTGGGCATGACCTCCATCACTTTGGATTTGGTGAGCACCTGAACGCCCAGGCGCGAGAGAAGTTGCTCAGTGGCTTGAGACAAGCGTGGCACCAAGGCCGGCAAAATACGATCGGCCGCCTCAATCAGGCTAACTTTGATGTCCTTGTCCACATCAATGCGGTCTAGCCCAAAAGCCACCACCTCGCGCGTGGTTCGGTGCAGTTCAGCTGCCAACTCCACCCCTGTAGCGCCCGCGCCAATGATGGCCACATGCAATTGTCGTTTGTGGATGACACCCGTCTGGTTGTGCGCTCGGATACAGGCATTGACCATCTTGGAGTGAAACGACTTGGCGTCATGCTGCGTTTCCAACTTCAAGGCGTGCTCTTTGACGCCTTGGGTGCCGAAGTCATTGCTCAAGCTACCTATGCAAATCACAAGTGTGTCGTAGTGAATGTATTTGGTAGGCGTGACCGCTCGCCCCTCCTCATCTAAGTAAGGCGCAAGCTCGATGGTTTTATTGGAGCG
Source organism: Comamonadaceae bacterium (assembly GCA_947487355.1). GTDB lineage: Bacteria > Pseudomonadota > Gammaproteobacteria > Burkholderiales > Burkholderiaceae_C > Limnohabitans_A. The sequence goes on from CANKXC010000046.1 coordinate 5,810, forward strand.
GTCAAGTCCTTTGAGCTCACCGATTCGAAAGGTGAAGTGATTCCAATGGGCCTGCGCCATGTAATCCACTTCGTGATCGCCCAAGTCCATGCTGCCCGATGCGATTTCGTGCAACTTGGGCTTCCAAATGTGGGTGCGGTTTTTATCGACCAGCGTGATGAGCGCTCGCTGACGACGTCCGTAGGTACGTCCCAGTCGGGTGGCGAGCTCCAGGCCGCCAGCGCCGCCACCCACGATGACGATTTTGTGTTGTTTGCTCATTAAAACGCTCCGTTATAAATTGACGGGGGTGTGCCATTTGAACGAATCACGTTAGCCCAATTGATTTTCGAATCGGCTTCGTAATCGGCCACCAACCAAGCACGTGATGGATTTTCGGTCATGTCATTCAAAAAATCGCAAAGTACAGCGACTGAAGCTTGGTCCAAAGCCGCAAAGGGTTGGTCAAGGCAAATGAACTGAGCACCCGAAGACAGCAATGCCACCAGGGCAACTTTGCGCCGGCTGCCTGTAGATAGCATGAACAACTTTTTGCCCAAGTGAGCATTCAGGTCAAGCGCTTTGCACAGTTCATTGCACAAACTGTCTGACCACTGCGGTTGAACGATTTTGCGTTGTGCCCAAAATTCCTCGGGACTGAGTTGATCAAGATCTGGCAGTCTGGTATCTAGCCAAACGGCATTAGGCTGTGAGTCACACAATTGCCGAAGAAAGCGCGTTTTACCGCTGCCTTCGTCGCCAATGACAGCGTTCAGTCCAGAAACAATTGGATGGCCATTTAATTCGGTTAAAACTTGGTTCAATTACCCTACCTGCGGCATTAAGAATTCTCGACTGATTCTACCGCCCAAGACATTGACGCGTTCTAAAAATTGCGTGAGGTAAGCATGCAAACCGGTTGCCAATTTAATGGCTACGATATTGCCAATACCTTTTGCGGAGCGCTCGCTCACACTCAAGCTGATGCGGCTTAACGCTTTGCCAATGTGCGGCACCACAATCAGGCGAAGACACCAGCTTCACACCCATTGATTCATATCGTTCAACCACCTTTGGCGAAGGATGACCGTATCGATTTAGATAACCCGCTTGAACCACAGCCCATTGAGGCATCAATGCGGCAATGAACGCAGCGGAGGACGATGTTTGACTCCCGTGATGCGGAACCAGCAGCACGCCAACTGGTTTAAGCGCTGAACGCTGCAACAACGCAAATTCTTGAATTGCCTCGATATCGCCCACCAACAACGCACTGGACTTAGCTGGCTCTTCCTCATGATGCTTGTTTTGGAACGACGCGTCTTGACGTGCGTCAATTCTTAAAACACAGCTGTTGGCATTGGAAGAGGACTTGATCAATAAGTCTGCCGGTGTGGGATGTAAAAATTCAAATTGAACTCCATCCCATGTCCACTTTTGACCCGCCAAACAAACATTGACTGCGCGCAAATTTGAAAGCGGATGGCCATCCTCCAAAGATGCCCAGACCTTTGCTGCTTTCTGAGCTTCCAATACAGTTGCAGCGCCACCCGTGTGGTCTGAATCGCGATGACTCAGAATTAAGCGGTCGAGTTGAATGCCCATGCGCGACATCAAAGGCACCAGAACTCGCTGTCCAGCATCTGAGTTTTCAGAATACTGTGGTCCAGTGTCATACAGCAAGGCATGGTTCGCTGTTCTCACGATCACGGCATTGCCCTGCCCCACATCTGCAAACCACAAGTCAAAATGCCCCTCTGAAGGTTTGGGCTCTTGCCACAAAAAAGCGGGTATCAAGAACAAGATTCCCCAGCACCGCAGGGCCCATGGCCAGGCCTGTAGAAACAACAGGCCACCCAAAACTGCGAAGGTACCAATCACCACAGGGGGCACAGGCATAACCCAGACACTTCCTGGCAGTTGGCTCATCATTTCAAGCAACACCATCAAAGGCTGAAGGGCATGCAAAGCTACTTGCCAAAAGGGCGAAAAGAGTATGCCCAACATGGCCAATGGAGTCACCAACCAAGTGACCCAAGGAATCGCAACAAAGTTGGCCAAAATACCAATGAGAGAAACTTGGCCAAAGAACAAAATAGACAATGGTGTCAACGCAATCATGACCACCCATTGCTCTTTGGCCAGCACCAAAAATCCCTGCCAAATCGAGTTACCCATATTGAGGCGGAAATCCTTCAGGCCATCTTCTTGCACCAATTCGGGGTCATTGATCCTCTTGTTGGTGCGCAAAGACACATGCACAGGACTGCCCAGCATCAGAGCGCCTACCGCAACAAAACTCAGCCAAAAACCGGCTTGCAAAAGGGCCCAGGGGTCCCACACAACAAGTACCCAAAAAGCAAGTGCCCATACCCAAATGCGTGGCCAACGCAAGCCTAAGCTTTGCACAAGAACAATCACCCACAACATGAGAATGGTTCTTTGCGCAGGCAGACCCCATCCAGCAAACAAGGCATAAAGCGTTGCCAGGATGGCACCGCCCCATGCTGATACGGTCGGAGCGGGCCAAAGCAAACACAAGGCACTGCCGGTCTTGGCTGTCCAGCGCCACACAAGACCAATGACTCTGGCAAACAGCCAGGCCCATAAAGTAATGTGCAAACCAGAGATACTCATCAGGTGGGCAACGCCAGTTGCTCTGAAGAGGTCCCAATCGGCTCGCACGATGGCACCTTGATCGCCCATGACCAATGCAGCAATCACACCCGCATGAATCTGCGACGGGTGGTCGACTGAGGCCAAACTCATCGCAATCCGCGAGCGAATGAATTGTCTGGCTTGGGAAATTGGGTAAAGCCAAGAAGCGCTGAGTTTTTGAGGTGCAGCATCGCGTTTGCCAGATCGAACAACCCCTGTCGCCATGACACCGCGTTCCCAAAGCCACAGCTCTTGATCAAAACCACCCGGGTTGCGAAGACCGTGCGCCGCTTTGAAACGAACAACAAACTGCCATGTATCACCAGGATGCATGTCAGCCCAAGCCAGGACGCCCCCCAAACCGCCACCCTCTCGGTCATACCAACTCAGCTCTACCCATGCAGGCAATGGAATGGGCAACTTGGTGTCCAGATGACTCGCCGACTTTATTTCAAAATTGAACCTCACACCCATCGCATTTTGAACTGGCAGAGAAGCCACCATGCCAGTCACTCTAATGTCCTGACCCTCAATCTCACGAACCAGTTGTCGATGATCTTGCAGCAAACAACGCAGATTGATCAATGACATGGCGAACGCGCCCGAAGCAAGCAAAAGACAAAAAAGTTGAAGACCTCTTAGCGCTTGGTAGCGAAAACTAGAATTCAACTTTTTGGCTTGACTCAATTGAGTCAAGGCCCAAGCACACATAAAAAGTGCAAGACTCAAAGCTGCTACAGCTAAGATGGTCTGTACTTCCCAAATATTTTCTTGTTGAAGCTGAAAGTAAGTTCCCAAAACCCAGCCAATCGCCAAGTATGGCGCCAGTTTCAACATGTTGAGCCTTTCTGAGTGCCCACCATGGCGCGGCTTTTGTTAGTTTAGACAGCTCAAGCTGCTAACTCGACACCGCCGCTGTTGCGCTTACTTGCATTTATGCCCAAAGTAGCGTGGATATCCTTTCGAATTCCAAACATCAAATCAGTTGATGGCACAGAATCTTGGTACGATTTCGATCCCACCAACAACCGTGATGGTTGGTGCAGCCCTGGCATTGACTATGTGCGTCTTGCCATAGGTCGCGACTTTGCAGATGTTTCGCCTTTGAGGGGTGTTCTGCAAGGTGGCACGCGCCACACTCTGACGGTCAGTGTCACGGTGGAACCCCTTTAACCTCTTAGGAATTGTCAACGCCATGTCTGTTTACACACGTTTAGAAGAACTGCAAATTTCATTGCCCCCCGTTGCCACCCCCGCAGCAGCCTACGTGCCGTTTGCACAAACCGGCAATTTGGTTTTTATAAGTGGCCATATTTCCAAGAAAAACGGCCAAGTCTGGGCCGGACAACTTGGCAAAAATATCCAAACCGAAGAAGGCAAGGCGGCTGCACGCGCAGTGGCCATCGACTTAATGGGCACATTGCATGCTGCCGTAGGCGATCTCAACAAAATCAAGCGCATCGTCAAAGTCATGAGCTTGGTTAATTCCACAGCCGATTTCACTGAACAACACTTGGTAACCAATGGTTGTAGCGAATTGTTGGTGCAAGTCTTTGGTGAAAAAGGCGCACATGCACGCAGTGCGTTTGGTGTCGCTCAATTGCCCTTGGGTGCCTGCGTCGAAATTGAACTGATTGCAGAAGTGGCTTAAACAAGGCCGTTGGGGGTCAGTGTTGCCCCCAAAACCTGCTTTAAAGACACAAATTCATCAAATTCACCACATTGCTTTTTTTTGCAAGGTATTGGCAAGCCAATGAATTCAGCCTTGCTTACAGAGGAGAATCGGGCTTTTTTTGTAATTTCAATACACTTTCCTTAATCCATGTCATTACAAATTATTTAAATAACATACAAAAAACAATTAGGATGAATCCTTAAGTTAACAATTAATAAAAGGACATCCGCCATGAAACCACTTTGCGTCAGCTTCGTAGAACAAGACCCTCAATTGGCGGAAAAGGTGCTTTCGCACCTAGAAATTGCGGGTATCGAAGCTCACCATTGCCAACACCCCGAGGCCTTGGTGGCTCAACATTCCCTACAAGCGTTTGATGTGGTGGTTTTAGATGCCGATACCCTGGGCGAACAAGGGCTAACTTTGGCCGGTCAATTGGCAAAACACCCAGAACTGCGTGTTGTCATGATTTCTCAAGCTGCCGAACCACAAGACCGAATTGCGGCCATTGCTGCCGGTGCAGATGTTTGTCTAACCAAGCCCTTCAATCCAACTGAATTGATTGCCATCATTCATCGTCTGGCTTCACGCTTGCCCAGAACACTCAAAACTGGTTGGACCATCGATCCTGTTAGGGCACTTCTAACGGGCCCCGCCAACAACGCAATAGGGCTGACCGCCATGGAAACAGTTTTGCTAACGCAATTGGCCATGGCGCCCGAACAAGCCCTCAGAAGCGACGCCTTAGAGATGGCCATTTGGGGTCTTTCCGATTTCTACAACAACAAGCGACTCCAAGTTTGCGTTTCACGTTTACGCAAAAAATTAACGCACCGTCATGGTCCCGAGGAATTGCTGGCCACTTGCTGGCGTTCAACCTATCAATTTGTGCCACGCATGCACTTTGCACCCAAACGATAGTCCATGATCCTCAAAAACAAAGCACCTCGAAAGGTGCTTTGTGAAGCTAGAACCAAGCGTCTTTGTTTTTATTCAACACGCACAATTTGGGTTGGTTTGAATCCCAGGTCGGCAGCTTTACCTTTGCGTGCACGGGCAGCGCGGGCGTTGTTCAAACTGCGAATTTCTAAAGTTTCTTCACGGTCCTTACCGCCACGGCCAATGCCTGTCAATTTGATACTGCGTGTGTA
>CANKXC010000047.1 GCA_947487355.1 Comamonadaceae bacterium
TCGCTTAACAACAGGGCGCGCTGCATGGCGTTTTCAAGTTCGCGCACATTGCCTGGCCAAGGGTAGCTTTGGAGCGCGTGGTTGCTTTGAGGCGAGAGTTTCAGGCCCTGACGGCCCATGGTGCGGCCATAGCGCACCAAGAAATGCTCAGCCAGCGGCAAGATGTCTTGTTGGCGCTCGCGCAGCGGCGGAATGCGAATGGGGAAGACCGCTAAACGGAAGTACAAATCCTCTCTGAATTTGCCATCTTTCACTCTCTGCTGCAGGTCTTGGTTGGTAGCCGCCACAATGCGGACATCGCAATTGACGGAGCGCATAGAACCCAGACGCTCAACCACTTGGTCTTGCAAAACACGCAGCAGTTTGGCCTGCAGTTCGAGGGGCATTTCGCCTATTTCGTCTAAGAAAAGTGTGCCGCCATTGGCCTGCTCAAACTTGCCTGGCTGGGCTTTGGTGGCACCGGTAAACGCGCCCTTTTCATAACCAAACAAAGTAGATTCAAGCAGGTTGTCTGGAATGGCAGCGCAATTAATGGCCACATAGGGCTTGGTATTTCGGCCCGATAGTTGGTGAATTTGTTTGGCAAAAACATCTTTACCAACCCCCGATTCGCCCGTCAGCAACACGGTAGCGCCCGTGCCGGCTACGCGCTCGCAGCGGTTTTTGACGGCAAGAATTGCCGGATCAGAGGCAATTATTTCCCCTTCAACGCCAGTTTTTGCCGCGGGTGGGCTGGGGTGATGGCGCGCAATAACCTCCAACAATTGCTGGGGCATGAAGGGTTTAATAAGAAAGTCGCGGGCACCACCCTTTAAAGCTTGAACGGCCAACTGGGTATCGGCATAGGCGGTCATGACCACCACTGGCAGCTGGGGGTGTTTGTCTCGGGCTTGGGCCAAGAGCTGCAAGCCGTTCATGCCGGGCAAGCGGAAATCGGTCACCAACATTTGCTCAACTTCGGGGTCAATGGCAGGCAGCGCGTCTTCGGCGCATTCAAAGGCCACGTGGTCAACGCCGCCCAAGCGCAGGGTAACGCTGATGGCTTCGCGCAGGTCGGCGTCGTCTTCGACTAAGAGAATTTGAAACGGGTTCATGAATATCGATTGAGACGAATGTTGGTGTTAACAGGATGCATTAAAGATTGGCCATGCTGGGCAAAGCCACCACGAAAATAGCCCCGCCCTCGGGTTTGTTTTGTGCCGTAATTTCGCCTCGGTGGCTGCGAATAGCGTTTTGTGCAATTGCAAGACCCAGGCCAGTTCCCGTAACGCGGTTGGTGGCAAAGGGCTCAAACAAGCGGGGCAGCATGTCTTCCGCAATGCCGGGGCCGTGGTCTTCCACCATAAGCTGGCCGCGCAAATGGTCGGCTTGGGTTTGCACCTGAATGGTTTGACCTGGGCTTGAGCACTGAATGGCGTTTTCCAAAATGGCTATAAAGGCCGACACCACAGAGGGCCGCTCAACGCTCACCATGCAATTGTGGGCTTGCAGGTTCACGGCCAACTCAATGCGTTTGTCTTGCGACAAGCCCTCTAGCGTTTGCAATGCTTCATTTACCAACTCGTCTAGTGCAATGATTTGTGTTTTGTGCGGGCGCGCTCTGACAAATTGCAACATTTCTCCGGCCATTTTTTCCAAATGGATCAATTGGTTTTGGAGTTTCTTTGCAAAATTCACACGGTCTTGCAGTTCCAGTTCTTCGGTGCAAAGGTGCGAGGCGTAAAGCAGGGCTGTCGACAAAGGGGTTCTGAGTTGATGCGCAATGCCTGCCGACATCTTGCCCATTGCCGCCAAGCGATCAACCCTTTCGCTGTCCTCAAGGGTGCGCAAATTGGCGGTAATGTCTTGTATTTGAATGACGCTGCGCAAGCCCTCTTGCACGCGCTGGGCTTGCAATGTGCGCTGCCCAGATGGGGCACTGACATGAAATTCGTCAGGCCCGTGGCCCGGTTTCCATTCGGCTGGGGTGGTCCATGCTTCGCCCGTTTGCAGACCCGGCACCAGTTGAACTGCGGCTTGGTTGAAGTGGCTGATTTTGTCGTTTTCAATAAGCACCACGGCCGCTGGCAAGGCATTGAGCAACACATTGAGGCGTTCATTGGCCTGAAACAGGTCGGCGCTGAGGTCTTCAACTTTGCGGCTTAAGGCAGCATATTGCTGCTCAAGCGCTTGGGATGCTTCAACAAAAAGCTCAAATGCACCAGCAAGATCACTTGCTTGGGCTGGTTGTGTTGCTTTTTCTGAATTTGCCATCTTTGAATCTATTGATAATTTATCTGTTTCAAATTGAGAATAAAAGTAAGATTGAGCTCAAAACAACACGCCTTGTTGGTCTTTCAACGAGTTTTCAATCCAATATACATTAATTTAAGAGAAGGACTGGCCTCTAATTAGAGGCTGCGCTGTGTAGAGATGAAGATCCTCCTGATTGAAGACGACGAGAAAATTGCGGACATGGTGACATCGGCTTTTGAGGCTGTTGGCATCCAAACGCAAGTTGAGAAAGATGGCTTCAGGGGCTTACGGACCGCATTGCAACTCAACTTTGACGCCATCTTGCTCGATGTGGCCTTGCCCCTCATGAACGGCTTTCAAGTCTTAGAGGAAATTAGGCGCAACAGCCTGAACACACCCGTGATCATGCTGACGGCTTCGATTGAATTGCCAGATCGCTTAATGAGCTTCGAAAAAGGCGCCGACGACTACCTGCCCAAGCCTTTTTACGTTGAAGAACTCATTGTTCGCGTCAAGGCCATGGTTAACAAAAAGAGCGGCAAGTCAGAAATGACATTGGTGCAAGGCGATTTGGCTTTAGACAGATTTACGCGCGTGGCCACATGGCAAGGCGAAAAAGCCACTTTGACGCAGCGCGAATATGTGCTGCTCGAGTGCCTGATGATGTCACCCGGACAGATTTTTTCTAGAGAACAAATTCTCAAGCAAGTTTGGAATGTCGACTTTGATCCTGGCACCAATGTGGTCGATGTGTCGGTGCAACGCCTGCGCAAAAAGCTCAGTAACCCCAATCCGGAATCGAGCATTCCCTTTCCCATCGAGACCATTCGGGGCGTGGGCTATCGGTTTAAATCACAGTCTTAAAAAATGCGGCGTTCCTTCAAGCTGAAGTTTTTTTTACTGCTGACCTGCTTGATTGTTTTTTTTGCAATCGTCACGCGCGTCTCCGTCAGGCATGCCTCATCCAAACCGATTCATGAACTTTTGTATGCCAATTTTGCAAGCTATTTAGAGTTGAGTTTGGCGGGGGAAAGCGCTTTGGCGCATCAGCAAAACTTGAAAGTACTTGAACAACAAGTACTTGCTTTTTATGGTGGATTAAAGCCCAACGAAGCTCAGGTGTGGCTTAGCCAAGAAAGCAGCGACTTTCAACGCAAGATGCTTCAAGGCGCAGTTTGGCGAAACATTCAGAGCCGCGAAGTCAACCAGAGTGTTCAATTGGCGCTGGTGAACCTTGGCGAACAGAAGTGGGCAGTCTTCAAATCAAATTGGCTTGCCAGCGATCTTTATGTGGCCATTCCAGAACATGTGTTTGAAACGAGATTCGAAGACGTCATGGATGCCCGTGAACTTATCGTTAACAACATGTGGCCCCTCTTGCTCTTGTACATAGTTTTATGCACATGGTTTTTAACGTTTTTGATCATGCGTTCATTGCGGAATTTGCAAAACACATTTCAAAAAATTGAAATCAAAGGCAACGGCACTACGCTTTCAAAAAATCAATTTGATGATGAGTTTGCAAGCTTCATTGACTACTTCAACAGTTTGATCAAGCGACTGCAGCTCAACTATGTGCAGGCCTCGCGCTTTTCCAGCGACGCTGCGCACGAACTGCGCACTCCCCTCACAGTCATTCGGGGCAACCTGAAGCGATTGCTGAATCGCGCCCCCGACAGCAGCGTAGAGCAAATACAGTTGTCAATGCTCTCAGATGAAGTAGAGCGTTTAATTTCGATTACCAACAAATTGGTTTTGCTGTCTCAAGCCGACGGCAACAATTTCAATCTGGACCTAAAGCCCATTCGATTGTTTGATTTGATAGCCGTCGTGGGTGAAGACATTGAAAGCTTGGTCTCGCATGTTGAGTTTGAGTATTCGCTCAATCCTGAAATCAAAATTTTGGCGGATCCCAATTTGTTTCAGCAGCTTTTGAGTAATTTGGTGAGCAATGCCATCAAATACACCCCACCCCAAGGAAAAATCAAATTCATCGCCAAAGTTTTTGGCGATGTGGTCGAATTTTCCATGGCCAACACCACCTACCTGTCGCTTGACGGCCTAGACGACCGCGTCTTTCAGCGCTTTTACAGGCACCTGAGCGATCCCAGCACCGACACCCAAAGACCCAAAGGCGATGGACTGGGCCTCAGCTTGTGTCAAGAAATTACGCAGGCACATGGCGGCACCCTGACCCTGCACAAAGGGCCTGACCAGTGGGTGACGTTCAAATTCACATGGCAACGCGCTGATTAAAAAAATGTTTTCCAACATTACACCTGTGTAATGTTTGGTTTTGCGCAATGAAAATTTGAAACAATGTGATTACATATGGAGGCACAGATTTAATTGGATGCTCCCAAAGCTCTTTCTCCAGATCGCGACGCAGTCGTTCTGTCGATGGGTGGCTCCGGCGCTGCAAAATTGAACACACCATCTGGTGTGGTGGATTCTTTGCGCGAACGGTTCCTAGCCCTCACTACCAACCAACGCATTTTCATGGGCCTCGGCTTTGCAGGCTTGTTGGTGGCTCTCGCCTTGATTTTTTCTGCAGGCCGCAGCAACCAAGACTACCGGGTTCTGTTTACCAACGTCAATGAAGGCGATGGCGCAGCCATCATTGCAGCCTTGCAACAAATGAATGTGCCCTACCAATTTACGGCGGGCGGCGGCGCTATTACAGTGCCCCAAGATGCGGTCTACGAAACACGTTTAAAGCTGGCCGGACAGGGCTTGCCCAAAGCAGGCAATGTTGGTTTTGAGTTGCTCGAGAACCAAAAATTTGGCACCAGTCAGTTTGTTGAACGCGTCAACTATTTGCGCGGCCTTGAGGGCGAGTTAGCGCGCAGCGTCAGTTCTTTGGGCCAAGTTAAATCTGCCAGGGTGCATTTGGCGGTTCCCAAGGCGTCTGCGTTTGTGCGCGAGCAAGAGCGCCCCACAGCGTCCGTCATACTCACCCTTCACCCTGGTCGCATGCTGGATGCCCCCCAAATTGCGGCCATTGCACGATTGGTCAGCTCAGCCGTACCCGGCATGCGCGTGCAAGAGGTTTCCATCATGGACACCGAAGGCGGCATTTTGGGCAACAGTGCCATGCGCCAAGAAGGACTCGATCCTTCTCAGCTTAAATACACAGCCGATTTAGAAGCCGCACTCAACCGGCGTGTTGCCGCCATTCTGGAGCCACTGGCTGGCAAAGACGGTTTCAGGGCCCAAGTTTCTGTTGACCTAGACTTTGACGAGCGCGAGCGCACCTCCGAAACTTTTGGCAAAAACGCGCCGCCCGACCAAACCATCAGAAGCCAACTTTCTATTGAATCTAGCAGTGGCAAAGCGGCCAATGGCGGCGTTCCTGGCGCTCTGACCAACCAGCCACCAGAATCTGCCAGAGCTCCCCTCACTACCGAGGCCAAAGGCGACAATCTTCGCGCGCCAGGCAGCATTGAAACTGCCGCAACAGGTTCTGACGATCCAAGTTTTAAAAACGAAAAGACCGTCAACTTCGAAGTTGATCGCGCCATTGAAAGAATCAAATCGAGCAAAGGTCAAGTGCGCCGCGTCTCTGCTGCAGTGGTACTTGATTACAAATACGAAAAAGGCGCCAAGACCAATTCAAGTCGCAGCGTGGCCTATACCGCCCAAGAAATTCAACAAATTAATGGTCTGGTGAGAGACGCCATTGGTTTTGTTCAGCGTCGCGGCGACACGGTCAGTGTGGCCAATTTGCCCTTCTCTGAAGAGCCCGTTGCGGTTGAAGACACCAGCCGCATCAGTCCCGACTTAATGGCGCAACTTGTTCGCTACGGCGCCATTGCCTTGGGTTTGTTGTTTGCTTATTTTGCAATTGCTCGCCCCTTGATGCGGCCCGTACCGCTGCCGCCCATCGATCCAGATTTGCCCGATTCACCACAGGGCCGTGCAGCCCAACGCATGCGTGAAGAAATCAAAGAGATGGACCTGTCTTGGGCCATGGAACAAGAAGTTAAACGCGCGCAAGAGTTGCGGGTTGAAAAAGAAATTGAAGCGCAAACGGAACGCATGCGCGAACGTGAGGTGGCCAGCAAAGCCAAGTTCGAAAATGCCGTTTCCTACGCCACGCAATACGCAACCGAGCAACCCGACGACACCGCTTTGTTGTTGCGCGCTTGGGTTGCTGAAACAGGTAATGCCAACGCAGCGGGTCAGGACAAAGCATGAACACGGCCGTTTCAAATTTCAAGCCGGGCGTACTGGGCGGTGCACTGCGCAAAGGTTTGCAGTCGCCTGACCTTGAAAGGGCCAATGGCTCTGGCACTGCCAGCTTAGATGGCCCTTCACGCGCAGCCATTGTGCTCATGTCATTAGGGCCAGAAATAGCGGGCAGTCTGCTAAAAAACTTCACACCCGCTGAGGCTCAAAAAGTTTCCTCTCTCATGGCCAACTTCAGAAGCATCGACCGTGAGGTCATGATTCAGGTGCTTGAGGAATTTAAAAACGTCACAGTGCATCGCAAACAAGTGCCGTTTGACCCTCAGCGATTTGTCACGTCTTTGATGGACAAATTTGCAAGCGATGCCGGTGGCTCTGTGGCCAGCCAATTGGCCAGCAGCGTGCCTGCGCTTGATTTGCTGACCAGCATGAGCAACGAACAGTTGCAGCGCCATTTGCAAGCCGAGCACCCACAGGTGGCGGCCACTTTGTTGTCCCTCATTCCCGCAGAAAGATCTGCTGCCGTTTTAGAGTTGTTTGAAGCCGAGTTGCGCGACGAACTGGTCTTGCGTGTGGCCTTGCTAGATCAAATCAATCCTTCTGCATTGGTCGAACTTAACGACATGCTTGAGCGCACGCTGGGCGACGAATCCAATGCCGAAATTAGCGGTGTGGGTGGCGCACGCCCTGCGGCCGAAATTCTTCGTCTGTTTACAGGTGGCCTAGAAAAAACCACCCTGGCCAGCATTCGCCAGCATTCAGAAAAATTGGCTGAGCAAATTTTTGAGCGCATGTTCACCTTTGAAGACTTGATGAAAATTGCGCCGCAAGCTGTTCAAACATTGCTAACCGAAGTGCCCGACGAAGCCATGCTGGTGGTCTTGAAGGGTGCTACGCCTAATTTGCAAAAGTTTTTCTTCTCCAACATTACCAAGAGCAAGGCCGATCGCTTCCGCGTCGAAATGGAAAGCATGCCACCTGTTCGGGTGCAAGAGGTGCAAGCCAAGCAATTGGAAATTGTTCAAATTGCACGTCAAATGCAAGACGATGAACGCATCTCTCTGGCCATCGTCAATGCTGGGCCTAGGGCCAACTGAACATGAATCGCTGGAGCCCTCCTTCTTTTGATGGCGAGCCAGCCACCTTCGAGCAAAACTCTGGCGCTGACTCCTCGCGCTTGATGCAAGAGGCCCTCATGGTGCTGCCCACCGTCAATGAGGTCGATGCCATTCGAGGCAAAGCGTATCAAGACGCCTATGCCCGCGGCCTTCAAGAAGGTTTGTCGGAAGGCAAGGCTCAAGGCACGGCCATAGGTCGTGAAGAGGGCATCGAAGAAGGCCGAACGGCAGGTTTTCAAGTGGGCTACCAACAAGGCTACCAAACTGGCCTGAAAGACATCGAGAGCATGTCGCTGGAAATGCACCGCGTCATGTCGCAACTGCAGTCTATGCCGCAAGCCTTTCAAGCGGCGTTGCCCGAGTGGGTCTACGACACCGCGTTGCGCTTGGCAGGCAAAGAGCAAATGGACCGGTCTGTCTTTGTTGCAGCGGTGCAAGAAGCACTCATGCGCTTGCCAAGACCTGGCGAGAACCTCACGGTGGGCGTGCCCCCAGCAGAGCTTGAAACTTGGCAAGCTTTATTGGCACACCCCGACATGCCTTTTCAGTCTTTGGTTCGGCCCGATGCCGAACTAGAAAAAGGCTTTGCTTATGTTTTGGTCGACGGCACCAGGCTCGATGTGGGCATGAATGCACGCGATGCCCTTGTACGCAGCGCCCTGGGTTTACTGCCCCGACACGCCTCGGATTCAGTTTAAGGAGATCCGCCTTGCAGCAGGCCGATTTTCAAGACTACGTCAATTTACAAAGGGCCAAGTTAGCCAGCTTGCCCTTGTCTGTGCGCGAAGGCCGCGTCAAACGCGTCTCTGGTTTGTTGGTTGAAGTTGAAGGCTTGCCTTTGTCCATTGGCGCGCAAGCCTGTGTCGAAAACGCAAGGCAAGGCAACTGGGTCGATGCAGAGTGCATTGGCTTTGAGCGCGACACCACTTACCTCATGGCCTTTGATCAAATGGCCGGCCTGTCCCCCGGCGCTGTGGTCTACCCCTTGCTCACGCCTCAGCGGCGCGCACAGGGTTATCAAATGCGACAAGGCATTGCCTCAGTTCCTATTGGCCCTCAGTTGTTAGGCCGGGTGGTTGACGGCTTGGGCCGGCCCCTTGACGGCTTGGGCGGCGCCAGCTGGAGCGACAACCTAACGCTGTTTGCCTCGCCCAACCCCCTCAAGCGCAAACCCATTCATGAGCCCCTAGATACTGGCGTGCGCGCCATCAATGCCATGTTGTCGGTGGGGCGTGGCCAGCGCATGGGCTTGTTTGCAGGCTCGGGTGTTGGCAAGAGCGTGCTGCTGTCGATGCTCACACGCAATTGTGTGGCCGATGTCATTGTGATTGCCTTGGTGGGCGAGCGCAGCCGAGAAGTGCGTGAGTTTTGCGACGATCAATTGGACGAAGTTTCAAGAGCGCGCGCTGTGGTGGTGGCTTCACCGGCCGACACCTCGCCGTTGGCCCGCGCCAAGGGCGCTGAATATGCCACCGATGTGGCCACTTGGTTCAGGGACCAAGGCAAGCATGTGGTGCTCATTGTCGATTCCCTTACCCGCTATGCCATGGCCCAACGTGAAATTGGTTTGAGCCTTGGCGAAGCACCTGTAGCGCGTGGCTATCCCGCCAGCGTCTTTGGCAAGCTGCCTGCATTGGTAGAAAAAGTAGGCAATGGCGAGCACCCCGAAGGTTCATTGACAGCTTTCTACACCGTGTTGTTGGAAGGTGATGATGTGCACGACCCCGTTGCAGATGCGGCGCGCGGTGTATTGGACGGTCATATTTTTCTGTCCCGCGAATTGGCAGACGCTGGGCACTACCCTGCCATTGACATTGAAAAATCAATCTCTAGGGTCATGCCCAAAGTGGCATCGCAAGATCATGTGCTGGCCGCTCGTCGTATCAAACAACTCATCAGCCGACACGAGCGCAGCCGAGACATGGTGTCCATGGGCGCTTACATGCAAGGCAGCGACCCAGACTTGGATGCCGCCTTGAAGTTGTGGCCTCACATTCAAACTTTTCTGCAACAAGAGTCGCATCAAGTTGCCGACTTGGAAGGCAGCGTAACAGCACTCAACACCATTGCGAGGGCCTCCAAATTATGAGCAATCGCGTGTTTGAAGTTTTGCAGCAAATGCTCAAACTGAAAAAAGACCGCTCAGTGGCGCAGTCAAAAAGGGTTCAGGCAGAGTATGAGCGCGTTCGCAATTTCAATTTGCAGGTCACGTCCTACGCCCAAGAATATGAGTCGCAATGGGTCAAGGCGGCCCAACAAGGCGACTCGGTTCTTAACTTGCAAACCCAAGCCAATTTTGGCCTCAACTTGCGCGCCACCGCCAAGTCACAAGAGCCCGAAGTTCAGGCGCTAAAGTCTCAAAGCCGCGAAGCTTTGGACAAAGCTTTGCACGATGCGCAAAGGCTTAAAACGCTTCAATCATTTTTGGCCAAGCGCAAACTGCAGCGCCAGCACCAATTGGAGAAGCATGAGGACAAGGCGCTGGAAGATGTTTTACAGGCGCGCCAACGCAACAATTAGAAGGGTGGCACTGAAGTTGCATGACATGGTTGAAATTTGGGAAATTAAATCATGGCCATCTTTGTCTCCACACCAACTTCTGCTCCGCCAACTGCCCCCTCGCTTGAGGCAATAGACCCAGCAGTCATTGCATCCGTTCCGGGCTTTACAGAGGAGCTTGCGGCCGCTATGCAGCCTGTAGGCTTGGTCATTGACACACCCAATAAGGTTGGCCAAGAAAAGCCCGAAGTGCAAGATCAAAGCCCTTCAGACCTGCAAATTTTGCCGGCAGAAGTTCTGCGCAATGCCGTTGGAGATGCAAATTTTGCCTTGGCTGCTCAAGCTGCTAGCGCCACCACGGCACCGCTCAACCCTCAAAATACAACGTCAAATTCAGAGCCTACTGAAGACCCCTTGCAGGATCCTGTTGTTCTGGATGTGAACAATTTGCAAGGCGCGGAGTTGGCGGCAGCCAACTTGGCCGCACAAATGGCGGCCGCACCCGTCACACCTGCAAACCCCATAACGCTTTCAACAGTCCAAGCCCTAGATGTGACCGCCACGGCTAGCATCGCTCAGCGGGCTGATGGCTTAAACACAGGCAGCAACCCTGCAAATAACTCAATTCAAGAGCAGGCCTCTCCATCCCTGGCGGGCTCAACTTCGGTCGATACACAAGCCAGCAAGTTGGCGATGCCAGACACAGCCCAAGCCACGCTTGAAGCGTCTAAGCCAACGGGCTCTGTGCAGACCCTTGCCACAAGTCTTCGAAGCGTTGGTGATTCATCGCAAACCGTTTTATCTGCCACTGCCCCGGTCACCGGGCAAGCCACTACACAAGTTGAAATTGGCACAAGGCCAACAAGCGAGCAGAAACCTGTGGCGGTCAATACGACTTTGGCCGCGGTCACAACTTCATCGGAGTCCTTGACAAGCAGCGCCGCGGCAACGACGCCAAGCCCTGCACAGGCAAGCACTTTAACGGCCAATACTGGAGCCTCCGTCGGTCTGGCAACGTCAACACCCACTTCCGTCACCACCACCCTGGCCCAGTCGGTTCAAGCCAACTCAAGCCCCGCACAAAAAGCCGCTACAGTTTTA
>CANKXC010000048.1 GCA_947487355.1 Comamonadaceae bacterium
GTTATGGCAAAATTCTAAAATGGACCTCAAGCAAATTGAATATTTTGTGCGCGTGGCAGAAATGGGCAGCTTCACTCGCGCAGCCATTGCACTCAATGTGGCACAACCCGCATTAAGCCGCCAAATTAGGCTTTTGGAGGTTGAGTTGCGACAAAACTTGCTCAAACGCAATGGGCGCGGCGCCAGCCCCACCGAGGCAGGACTGCTACTTTTGGAACATGGGCGAGGCATCTTGCACCAAGTAGAACGCACACACGAGGCGCTTGGTCGGTCCAGAATCGATTTGAACGGTCGGGTTGCTTTGGGCCTTCCGCCCAGTGTGGCCAGAGTCTTAACCGTGCCACTGACCCGAGCATTTAGGGAAAGAATGCCCGATGCTCAATTGTCGATCAGCGAAGGACTCACATCTGCCATGCAAGAAAGTTTGCTTAACGGCAGGCTGGACATTGCCCTGCTCTACAACATGAAGACCACATCGGGGTTGGAAGTTTCACACTTGGTTCAAGAAGAGTTGTGGCTGGTTCAGCGCCGTCCGCCCGGGCTACAGGAAGATCCGCCGCCACCGCCGATTGAATTCAAAGACGTCTCTAAGCTTCCCTTGGTGATTCCAAGCCGACCCAATGCCATTCGCATGCTTGTGGAATCAGAAATGGCAGCAGTTGGCTTGCGGCCGAACATTGCATTGGAAATAGATGGCGTGACAGCCATCCTTGATTTGGTGGCCGATGGCGCCGGATTCGCTGTCTTGTCTCGCAATGCAGTCACCCGATCCATCAACCCCTCAGCTTTTTCAACACGGCCTATTTCAAGCCCGCAACTTAGCATTGAATTGAGTAGCGTGGTGAGTTCACAAAGACCGAGCACCGCCACCCAAAAAGCGACACTCACTCTGATTCGCGAAACAGCCGTTCGTTTGTTGGAGTCAGAATAAATCAAACATCAACTGCCTTCACGAACTCCCAATTGAAGGCGTTCATTGTTTGGGAATGCCAGCACGTTGAATGACTTCACCCCAGCGCTTGGTCTCGCTGCTTAACAAGTCGGCAGCTTGCTGCAAGCTACCCGGTTGCGGATCGACGTTCATGTCCAATAATTTTTTCCGAACATCAGCTGAATTCAAAGCATTCTGAATTTCTTGATTGAGTTTTTGAACAATGTCACGCGGCGTTTTAGAGGGCACCGCAAGAGCATTCCAAGAAGCTGCGTACAAATTGCGAACACCGGCTTCTTTGGCTGTGGGTACTTGAGGCAATGCAACTGAGCGCTTATCGCCTGTTACAGCCAAGGCTCGCAGGGCTTGTCCCTTAATTTGAGGCAATACTGGCGCCAAAATTTCTACCGCCAAATCAATTTGCCCACCGCGCAATGCAGTTAGCACAGCCGGAGTGCCATTGAAGGGCACAACTTGCGCATCGATAGCCGCAGTCGCTTTGAATAGCTCTGCCGCCAAATTCTGGGTGCTGCCCACATTGATGCTGCCAATGTTCAGCTTTCCAGGGTTGGCTTTGGCAAAGTTGAGCAAGTCTTGCAGCGTCGTGAATTTGGATTCTTGGGGCACCACAATGGCGATGTCAAACGTACCGAGTACAGACAAAGGCGTCAAATCCTTTTCTGCATCGTAGGGCAATGTTTTGAAAAGTCCCGCACTGACAGCCGTGGCGTTGGACATCAAGAGCAAGGTGTAACCATCGGGGGCAGATTTGGCTACAGCGTCAGTGGCCACAACACCACCTGCGCCGGGTTTGTTTTCAATGACGATGCTTTGACCCAAATTTTCACCCAGCTTTTGCGCCACGGTGCGAGCCGTTAAATCGGCCACGCCACCAGCACCAAAGGGAACCACAATTTTGAGAGGCTTGTTGGGATAGGCAGTTTGACTGTGTGCGTTTGTAGCCATGGCCCCAAGAAAGGCCATCAAGGCCAAGGAAGCCCATTTTGATTTCAAATTCATTTCAAACTGCCTTCTCTAATTCCAATAGCCGATCAATGACGCGGCGCGACATCACGCCACCTGCGTCGATGGACAATACTTTTAATTTTCTCGCTGAATTGGCCAAAATATTCTTTTGTTGACGCTCAAGCATCTCCAAGTCTTCACTGAAAATTTTGCCCTGACCCTCGCGAATGCGCGCCGTCAAATCTTGATCGTGTGGCTTGAATTGTCGAACCATGCCCCAGAAATAATGAATGCTGGTATCTGTTTCTGGGGTAATAAAGTCAACCACCACACTGTAGGCTTTGTCTTTAGGGTCAGCACTGTAGCCGCCCTTGCCAGCCAAAGCCACACCCACTTCAATCATCACATGGCTGGGGGGTGAAAAACGGCAAATCTGCCAACGATCCACTTTGGCATCGTCTGGCAAATCATTGGCGCGCATGGCCATTTGCCAAAATGGAGGTGCCTTAATGCCTTCCATGAATCGACTGGTCACCACCGTGTTGCCTTCGGTCACGGTTCGACTGGGTGTTTCATCAATTTCAGTTTGCCCAATGCTGGTGGCATGCACATAGGTTTCATGCGTCAGGTCCATCAGGTTGTCGATCATCAGGCGGTAGTCACACGCAATGTGATAAAGCCCTCCTCCGTAGGCCCAAGCTGGATTTTCAAACCATTCAAAAACAGGCATTTTGCTGGGATCCGCTTTGGACGCATCACCTGGCCACACCCATACAAAGCCGTAGCGCTCAATGACCGGAAAACTTTTAACGGGTTCAAATCCACGAACATTGTGGCCAGGCATGCTCACCGTGTGGCCATCGCATCCCATGGTGAGGCCGTGATAGCCACAGACCAATTGCCCATTGCAAACACGGCCCAACGACAAAGGTGCCCCGCGGTGAGGACAAAAATCTTCAACGGCCGACACCTTGCTTTCGAGCCCTCTGAAAAAAACCATGGACTCGTTGCAAATTTTTCGGCCTAAGGGCTTGTCAGTGATTTCCTCACCCCGACAGGCAACGTACCATTCATTTTTTAAATACATCGTTTCTCCTTTGAAGGTGCGGCGTAAAGCACCTCGCAATTTTTCTATCATTTCAAAATACCACACCTGCGCGCTGATCAATGGAGGGGCACAGGGGTGTGAATGGTTTTCCAGAGGTAGTGACTGAAACTCCCACAGACAGCAGAATTTTAAACACCTAGGGGTTATTACTCTAGAGCCAAGGCTTTCAGCAAGTGATAGTAGTCTGGTAGTACCCAAAAAAACCAGCTCCCTATGAACCCGAAATGTCATTTGAAACGGCTGCACATCCAGTCGCCTCAGGCTTCAGCATTGGCAAACTTTTACGCACAAGCCTTTGCAATGACCTGTCATGAAGCAAAAGGCACTTGGTTTTGCCAACAAGAAGGCAGAGAAATTCTCATCTCAGAGGGGCAAGCAGGCAAACTTCATTACGCCCTTTTTGAAATCCAAAATTCCGACGATTGGGCAGACTTCGTCGCACAAACAAGTGCATTGCCCAAGCTCAGTATGAAGGCTTACCCTGAACTGCCCAATTCAGCGCTTGGCTTCATGGACCCAGATCAAAACTGCATGGTCTTTGTGTTCGGATCTGAACTTGGAGCGCATGGTTCTCTAGCCCATTTTGAAATCAAATCCGAGTTGTTACCTTCTGCTGAATCGCAGCATTTCGCACTTCGCACACAGCAAGTGGAAAACATGAAGCGCTTTTACACAGAGGATCTTGGCTTCACTCTCTCTGATGTAGTTCAAGACGAGACAGGGCAGCTCAAAGCCTGCTTTGTTCGAGGCAATGAAATGCATCACACCCTGGCCCTTTTTGGCGCGCCCGTTAGCTGCTTTGATCATCAGTCGTTTGAAACGCCCAGTTGGGACGAACTGAAAGATTGGGCCGATCACATGGGCAAATTGAGGGTAGAGATTGTCTGGGGCGTGGGGCGTCACGGACCTGGCAATGATGTGTTTTTCATGGTGCGAGATCCCGATGGCAATTTAGCTGAAATCTCCTCTGAAATAGAGATTTGCCCAGACAGTCGCCCCGTGGGCCAATGGAAGCATGAAGAGCGCACCTTGAACCTCTGGGGCAAGGCCATCATGCGCAGTTAATTAGCCAATCAATACAACTTTTTTTCAATACCTCCACGATCATGTTCAAAAAAACCCTCCTTGCACTGACTGTTTTTGCAGCCTCAACTTCATCTGCATGGGCCCAACAAGCCAGCTCAGACTACCCCACCAAGCCCATTCGAATCGTTGCACCCTCAGCCGCGGGTGGTGGCTTTGACTTGGTCGCGCGAGTTTTAGGCAGCAAGTTGTCCGAGCAGATGGGCCAACAATTTGTGGTTGAAAATCGTTCTGGCGGTGGCACATTGGCCGGTACATTGGCCATTGCCAAAGCCCCAGCCGATGGCTATCACCTCATCGTGGGCGGCCTATCGAACATGGCATTGAACGCTGGGCTTTATAAAAATCCGGGCTATGACCCTCTGACAGACTTCATCCCTTTGCGAATTGTGGTGTCGCACTCCTATACCTTGGTCGGCCGTAAAGATTTGCCTTTCAACACCATGAAAGACATGCTGAGTTATGCCAAAGCCAATCCTGGCAAACTGAACTTTGGCACCAGTGGTCCTGGCACAGGCCAATTTATTTTGGGCTCGCTCATCAAAGGCATGGGCAACGTCGATGTTCAATTGGTTCCCTACAAAGGAGCACAACCGGTTTATATGGACTTGCTAGGCGGACGCGTTGACTTGTTTTTTGACAACACCACCACCACCCGAACTTATTTAGAAAGTAACCAACTCAAAGCATTTGCCGTCTCCAGTCGCCAACGCGCGCCCGATGGCCCGCAAATTCCAACGCTCATGGAAACCGGCACCATGGATTTGGAAATGGAAACTTGGTTTGGCTTGTTTGCACCGGCTAAAACACCGCCCGCCGTTGTTGAAAAACTCAGAGCTGAAATCGACAAAGCCATGCAATCGGCCGATGTCCGCAAGAAACTCCAACAAGGCAGTGGCCGCATCGTTCAAATGAACAACGCAGAAACTGAAAGCATGCTGAAGTCTGAGGCGGCCAAATGGCCTCGACTTTTGAAAAACGCTGGCATTGTGCAAGAGTAATTCACGCCAGAAAAAACTTCACCATGTCAGAAGCCCTGTTAGAGCGACTCGAAATTGCAGAACTGGTTCAAAGCTGGGCGCTGTTCCGCGACACTGGCGATTGGGACAAACTCCGAGAGACCGTCCACGCTGATGGCACCATGACGGCCACTTGGTTTCATGGCACTTTTGAAGAGTTCATTGTCGCCGTCCAAGACTCTTGGCGCAAAGGTTCAAGTTCGCAACACTTTCAAGGCGGCACTGTGGTTGAAGTGCTTGGCACAAAAGCCATTGCGCAAACTCGCATGTCTATATTGGTGCGCGGTAAATTAGATGACGTGCCTGTTGACGTCAATTGCCTGGGTGTTTTTTACGATCGGGTTGAAAAGCGAAATGGCCAATGGCGAATTGCCAAGCGAAATGTCATTTACGACAAAGACACCCTTACACCCGTTCACGTGGGCGATACCGTTCAACTTTCAAGTGAGCGCCTCTTGCGCTTCCCGGAAGGCTATCGCCACTTGGCTTATCTCCAATCTTTCAACGGTGGCAATGTCAATCCTGCACTGCCTACCGCCAGATCCGAAGCAAGCGCAAAACTGAAACTAGAAACCCAACAATGGTTAAGGAGCAACCCATGAACACACCTCTGAATTCACTTGATTCGACAAACAAGATGTCTTGCTTGTGCAGTCCCGATGGCACTTCACAATCAAAGCCATCCTCTGGCGCGACACGTCGCGGTTTCCTCTCTTCTTTGCTAGCGACAGGCACCGCAACGGGTCTAGGTGCTACTTTGGCAGGGTGTCAATCCATTGAAGGCGTCTTTGGAACCGCCACACCTGCCAAGTCACCGCGCATCGATATTCACCATCACATGGTGCCACCTTCTTATGCAGCAGACATGAAGCGCATGGGCATAGGCTCACCTCGCTGGACACCCCAAATGTCCATTGATGACATGGATAAAAATGACATCGCCACCTCAGTGGTGGCCTTGATTCAACCAGGCGCATTTTTTAAAAATGTGACTGCCGACAGGCGCATGGCACGCGAAGCCAATGAATACGCCGCCCAAATGTCGCGCGACTTTCCAGGTCGGTTTGGCTCCTTCGCTACGCTGCCACTCATGGACGTTGAAGGTAGCTTGCGAGAAATTACCTATGCCTATGACACACTCAAAGCCGATGGCATTGGCCTGATGACCAGCTATGGTGACCTGTACTTAGGCGACAAACATTTTTGGCCTATCTGGGAAGAACTCAACAGGCGCAAGGCTGTGATTTACGTCCACCCCCTGCAACCCGATTGCTGTCGCAACCTCATACCTGGTCTGCCCAACTCCTCTCTTGAGTACGCAACCGACACCACCAGAACCATCGCCAGCATGTTGTTCTCGGGCGCAGCCAACAAGTTTCCAGACATTCGTTGGATTTGGTCACACAGCGGCGGCACCATGCCTTTCCTATGGAGTCGCTTCACCCGCCAGGTGGTGGACATGAAAGAGAAAGCCAAGGAAGTCCTGCCCAATGGTGTTTTGAAAGAAGTTCAAAAGTTTTATTACGACACAGCGCAAGGCCATCATGAAGGCGCCATGCAAGCCTTGCGGCAATTGATTCCTACATCCCAAATCATGTACGGATCTGATTATCCTTACCGACCAGGCGCAGAAACTCGAACTGGATTGGCTGAAAGACAGTTCACTCAGGCAGAACGTGTGGCCATTGACAGGGGCAACGCCTTGCGCCTCATGCCCCAACTGGCCCGAAAAGCTTAAGACGTCCCCACTTCAGCTCACAGCAAAACAAGCACAATATCGCTTTTATCTTCAGTAGGAAATTGTTTCATGAGCCACCCCTCACCCGTGACCAACACCCGCAAGGCAGACTTTCCCGTCGATTCGCAATTTACAGACCGCTGGTCACCTCGCGCCTACACGGGCGAAGTGGTTTCCGAAGCCGATGTCATGAGCATGCTAGAGGCCGCTCGGTGGGCTCCTTCCTCCAACAACGCACAACCTTGGCGATTTGCGGTCGTGCTTCGCAATGACCCACAATGGGATGCTCTGTTTGCCACACTCAACCCCAACAACCAAGCATGGGCCGGCAAGGCTGGCGCATTGGTGGCCATCGCTTCTTACCAGTTGGCGGCCAAAGCAGGTTCACCAGACTTGATTCCCAATGGCATGCACGCTTTTGACACGGGAGCCGCATGGGCCTACATGGCCATGCAAGCACACCTGAATGGTTTTTCATTGCACGGCATTGGCGGCTTTGACAAAGTGGCCGGCGCTCAAGTCTTAGGCCTGCCTGCAGACCACACCTTGCAAATGTTGGCCACGGTTGGCAAACGCGGCGATGCCGCCACGCTGCCCGATGCGTTGCGCGAACGTGAAGCCCCCAATGCACGCAAGCCGCTCAGCGCATTGGCCAAAAGGGGTTCTTTTTAAGTGACGCCAGCCAAGCATCCTCTGCTTCAAGCGCAAGCGGCCCTGACCTTTAGTCACATGGGCTTTTTTGTGCGCGATTCGGAGCGCATGGCCCTTTACTACCAAAAGGTTCTAGGCTTCACCATCACAGACCGTGGCTTGCTGGGCACAGTTCCCTTGATTTTTTTAAGTCGCGATCCCAGTGAGCACCATCAAATTATTTTGGCAGGCGGAAAGCCAGAAGGCATGAACTTCAATGCCATCAACCAAATTTCATTTCGAGTGCAAGGCTTGGATGTTTTGAGGGCTGTCAAAGCTCTTGCCGACCAAGACACTGGTACCACCGAAATGCTGAGCGTGACCCATGGCAACGCCATTTCAATTTATTTCCGCGACCCTGAAGGAAATCGAATTGAAGCCTTTGTCGATACGCCCTGGTATTGCGAACAACCGCTTCGAGAAGATATCGACCTGAACGATGATGATGAGGCCATCCTTGCGCAAGCAGAAAAAATTGCTCGCTCTCGCCCCAAATTTCAATTGCGCTCAACATGGCAAGCCGACATGGCTCGTCAAATGGGCTACTCCCCTTTTTAACTTGAAAGACACACCATGAGACTCATTAGCTTCTTGCTCAACAACACCGCTTGCTATGGCGCAGTTCATGGAAATAGAGTTTTAAACCTCACACCTATCTTGGGTACAGAAGCACCCGATCTAAAAACTCTGATTGCGAAAAAAATGTTTGCGCAAGCAGCGGAAGCACTGGGCAAACACACACCCGATTTGTTATTTGATGACCTGTCGCTTTTACCGGTGATTCCCAACCCAGAAAAAATCATGTGTGTAGGTCTAAACTATCACGATCACGTGAAGGAAACAGGCCGTGACCTCACAGAAAAGCCAGCCATTTTTTCACGCGTCAATTCTTCGCAAGTGGGACATGGCCAAGACATCATGCGCCCCCCAGAGTCGCATCGCCTCGACTACGAAGGTGAAATTGCCATCATCATTGGCGAAGGTGGCCGCCGCATTTCGGAAGCCGATGCTTGGAAACACATTGCAGGCTACTCATGCTACAACGATGGCTCTGTGCGCGATTGGCAAAATTTCACCACCCAATGGACTGCTGGCAAAAATTTCTGGCGCACTGGCGGCTTTGGCCCCTGGATGGTCACTGCCGATGAAATCAAACCCGGCCAAACTTTGACACTGAGCACACGCTTGAATGGCGTTGAGTTGCAGCGCGCCACCACCGACATGATGATTCATAGCATTCCACGTCAAATTGCCTACATCTCGACCTTCATTCCGCTTGAACCCGGCGATGTCATTGTGAGCGGCACACCCGGCGGCGTGGGGAACAAACGTACACCGCAAGTTTTCATGAAACCCGGTGATGTGGTTGAAATTGAAGTTGATGCAGTTGGCATCTTGCGCAACACCATCAAGGACGACGTGGCATCATGAGCCTCTTCAAACTCTTGCTTGCAGCAAGCTTGACCCTCGGTCTTCTACCAACGGTTAACGCACAAGACAACTGGCCCCAAAAACCCATTCGCATTTTGCTGGGATTTCCAGCAGGTGGCGGGTCAGATATGGTGGCCAGACTTGTTGCCAAATCACTCAGCGATCGACTCGGACAAAATGTGGTGGTCGACAACAAACCAGGCGCAGGCGGTAACATTGCCACAGAAATGTTGGTCCGCGCTCCTGGCGATGGCTACACACTGCTCTTAGTGCCTAGTGGCCACGCCAGTGGTGCAGCCATGAAAAAGTCACTGCCCTTCGATCCCATCAAGGATTTGGCATGGGTCAGCACCATCACAACTTACCCACTGGCCTTCACGGTTGCCCCCAACTCACCCATCAGGTCTTATGCTGACTTGATCCAAAAAGCCAAAGCAGAACCCAACAAGTACACCTATTCGTCTGTCGGCATTGGCACCGCCATGCACTTGGCTGCAGAATGGGCTTTTGGCGATGCCAACGTACAAGTGACACACATTCCTTTCAAAGGTGGCACGGGACCTCTGACTGAATTGTTGGCTGGGCGCCTAGATGTGATGGTTGACACCATGACATTGACGGCCTCTCTCTTGAAAGACCAGCGTGTCAGGGCCATCGCCGTAACGTCCGCACCTGGCGGCAGTCCTGTGCAAGGTGTGCCAGCCATTGCCGAACAATACCCTGGGGTCGTGTTTGAATCATGGCTTGGCATTGCCGCACCTGCCAGCACACCACCCGAATTGGTCGAGCGCTTGAACAAAGAATTGCGTGCGGTTCTAAATCAAGAGGATGTGAGACAACGCCTCATTTCTTTTGGCGGGTCACCCAATGCCAGTTCTTCAAATGAATTTAAACAACGTGTAGAGCGAGACATCCGCAACTTGAAAAAAGTCATTCAAGATAAAAAGATTGAACTTGAATAAAGACAAGGCCTTAAAAAATGACACATGAAATGACACAGCAGTTGCGAATTCGTCAGTTGGTTGAAAACTGGGCGGTATGGCGCGATGCAGGACTTTGGGACAAATTTCGCACCGTCTGGCATCACGATGGCGTCATGATGGCCACTTGGTTTCAAGGACCCTTCGAGGAGTTCATCAAGGTGACCATTGAGGGCTGGAACAAGGGCGTCAGCATCCTGCACTTTTTGGGCGGCTCCTCCATTGAAGTCCAAGGTACGCGCGCTATTTCACAAACAAAAATGACCATCTCACAACGCGGCCTGGTGGAAGGCGTGTTGTGCGACGTCGTTTGCACGGGTCGTTTTTACGACTTCTTTGAAGAGCGCAATGGTCAATGGGGCTTGGTTCACCGACAACCCATTTACGAAAAAGATCGAATTGACCCGGTTGATCCCTCAGCCGTGCTCAAATTAGACGCCGAGGCTTTGTCGCATTTTCCAGAAGGCTACAGACACTTGGCCTACATTCAAACGCGTATTGGCTATACCGTGAAAATGGACATGCCCATGCTCAAAGGCGAAGGTGTTCAAGACCTTTACCGAAGAGGCGACAACTGGCTAAAAGGTTTGCCTCTAGAACGCTAATTCACTGGCCCTCGATGGCCGGTGCCATTGCTTGTTTCAAGAAAAGCTTTGACGCTGTGCCATAGCCCCCATGCGGGCACTGATTTCAAAAAACTCCGCCACGGTGTCTTCAATGATGTCCTTGGCGGTTTTCACTGAATCAATTAAGCCCGCCGACTGCCCTGCCAATGCAGGCGCCGCTTCCATGTCGCCTTTGAAGTAAACATTCAAGATGCCTTTCATGTCATCAAACGACATGATGCCTTGTTCGTGAATGACGCTTGTGCGCTCCGATTTAAGGGCGCGAATACAAGGTGTTGATTTGGTATTCAACATCCAAGTGCCCGTTTCTTTGGAGCTGACGATGGCATTTTTAAAGTTGTCGTGGACGGGGCTTTCTGCACAGCTCACAAATCGCGTTCCCATTTGAATGGCTTCAGCACCCAAGGCAAAAGCCGCAGCCATGCCTCTGCCATCGCAAATACCACCTGCTGCAATCAAGGGCACATCGACCTTGGCACGAATGGCCTGCAAAAGCACCAGCGTTGAAACGTC
>CANKXC010000049.1 GCA_947487355.1 Comamonadaceae bacterium
TCGCTGTGATAAGCCGCAGATTCTGCTTTCAACAACTCGGTGCGTCCAACCAAACCTTGTGCAGCTTGCTCGCGCACCTTGGATTTTTCATTGTTGGACAAACCGCTGACCATGGGGCCAGCAGGCACAAATACGGTGGGCAAATGACCAAAATGCAAGGCGCCAATTAAGAGGCCCGGCACAATTTTGTCGCAGACACCCAACATGAGTGCCGCATCAAACACATCGTGACTGAGCGACACCGCCGTTGACATGGCAATCACGTCACGACTGAACAAACTGAGTTCCATGCCTGGCGTGCCCTGTGTCACACCATCGCACATGGCAGGCACACCGCCAGCCACTTGTGCCGTGGCGCCCCACTTGCGCGCTTCGTCTTTGACCAAATCGGGGTAGTGTTGCAAGGGTGCGTGCGCAGACAGCAAATCGTTGTAGGCCGTGACCACGCCAATGTTGGGGCCCCGCTCGGTGGCACTCACCACGGGAATGGCAGCCAATCCCGTTGCACGCGATTTGTCAGAGGCCGGCATGGCCGCAAAAGCATGCGCCACATTGGCGCATCCAAGGCGGTCTGCACCTGGCTTCTTGGCTGCGGCTTCTTCCAATTGCTGCAGATAGGCAGCGCGAGTGGCTTGGCTTCTTTGTGCAATGCGGGCGGTCACTTGGGCAACGGTGGCATTCAGTGTCATGGGTGTGTGCCTTGAGGTTAAAAATGCTTTGTAACTTTGTTACATAGCGAATGGTAACTCGACATCCTCCGCTTTGGTGCATTTTTGAGTTACAGACAGGTTACGAATTTTTGATGCTGTATGCGCCAGACCCTCTGGTTTACCCTCAAAATAGCATGACCTTATTGAGTCAATCAAGTTGAACTTTTCTTCGCCGCCTTGCACCATGCGACCTGACCAAGCCATGTGCGCCCCGACCAAAGAAGCCTTTCTTTCTGATTGGCCAGCCACGCAAGATTTGTGGATCTTTGGTTATGCCTCACTCATTTGGCGCGCAGAGTTTGAAGTGATTGAGCAACATCTGACCAAAGTGCAAGGCTGGCACCGGGCATTGAAAATGTGGAGTCGATTAAATCGAGGCTCGCCAGAATGTCCTGGGCTTGTATTCGCGCTTTTATCGGGCGGCAGTTGTCAGGGCATGGTGTTTAGAACGCCCGCCGCTGATGTCAAACAAACCATCGAAAAACTTTGGTTCAGAGAAATGCCTAACAACGTCTACACCACGCGTTGGTTGCAATGCCCCACGCCCAAGGGCCCTGTCAATGCCTTGGCCTTTACATTGCCGCGCAACAGCCCCAGCTTCACGGGAGAGCTATCCCCTTCGCAATATCAGCACATCTTTCAACATGCCAAGGGTCGCTACGGCACCACCTTAGACTACGCACAAGAAACTCTGCACAGCTTGAAACAACACGGCATCCACGACAAAGCCCTTGCGGCATTGTTAGAACATGCCAAGGACTGAACCATGAACATCGCCGATTTGCGTAAAAGTTATGAAAAAGCGGAGCTCAGTGAAGGCGCCTCCGAAGCCAATCCCCTTAAACAGTTTGAACGCTGGCTGAACGAAGCCATTCAATCGGAAGTGCCCGAACCCAACGCCATGACCTTGGCCACTGTGGCCAGCAACATGCGTCCCAGCACGCGCGTGGTGCTGATCAAAGGCTACGACGATCGAGGCATTGTTTGGTACACCAACTACGACAGCCGCAAAGGCAAAGAGCTGGCGGGCAACCCTTTCGCGTCCTTGCAATTTCATTGGGTTGAATTGGAACGTGTGGTTCGCATCGAAGGCCGCGTCGAAAAAATCAGCGACGAAGAAAGCGATGTCTACTTTCACAGCCGCCCCTTAGATTCGCGCATTGGTGCTTGGGCCTCACCACAAAGTCAGGTCATTGACGGCCGCACAGTGTTGGTCACCAATGCGGCCAAATACGCCGCCCAATTTATGCTAAATCCACCACGCCCACCGCACTGGGGTGGCTATCGTTTGGTACCCGACGAATGGCAATTTTGGCAAGGCCGCAAAAGCCGTCTGCACGATCGTTTGCGCTATCGCTTGAATGAAGCCGAATGGCTGCGCGAACGACTGGCGCCTTGAGTTGTTAAGCTGGCAACAACGGCAGCAAGGCCATGACCAAGCTCACGCTCACAATGGCAAAAACTGTTGACACAGCCACAGCGGCAGTGACCACATCTTCTTCTTTTTGATAGCGCTGCGAAAACAAAAACACATTGGCACCAATGGGCAATGCAGCCGCCACCACCATGACGGTTAAATGCAGGCCACGCATGCCCATGGCATACCCTGCTGCAACCATCACAAGGGGATGCACAAACGATTTCACAAGCGACAACTTCAATGCCCCTTTGACGTGCTGACCAATGGGTGTTTGCGACAACGTAATGCCAACCAACACCAGGGCTACGGGTCCAAAAGCGGCACCCAAAAGTTGCAGCGGTTTGTCGACAATGGGATGCAAACCCCAACCAGTTTGTGCGTAGATCAAGCCAATCAAAATGGGCAGCGGCACAGGATGCAGCACAGCATTTTTAAATGCCAGGCCAACCGTTTTCATCATTTGACGAGGCTCACCTGCTACTCTGACTTGCTCGTGCGCCATCTGCAACTCAAGCACCACCGTTGCCATGGTAAGCAACACCAGTGCATGAAAAGAAATAAGGGTGAACAACAAGACCTGCCCCGACTCGCCATAGGCCAAGCCAACGAGTGGCACACCAATCATGAGCGTGTTGCTGAAGATACTGGCCAAGGCCAACACAGATGCGCGGGAATCTCGTCCATACAGCAAGAGCATGACGAAAAAAAGTCCGCCGGCCACCAAGAAGTATTGGAAGACAGGCTGCAAATCCAGTTTTTCAAGATGAACAGAACTCATGGTTCTGAACAGCAAAGCCTGCGTCAGAACCAAAAAAACCAAATTGGACAAGTCGCGAATGGCTTCTTGTCTGACCAATTTGGCCCGGCCCGCAACAAAGCCAATCAAGATCAAAAAGACAACGGGTAACAGCGAAGATAAAACGGGGTGATCGAAATTCATGACACCCTGATTATCAGGGCATCATGAAAGCATGGCAGATCGCTAGATTTTTAAAAAGTTGCCATCACGCCCAGCTTCAAGCTTCTACCAGGCAGAGGCGACTTGCCTGGTGCCGTAGAAGTGAGTACGGAAGTGGCGCTGTAGGCCCATTGGTTACTCATGTTGTTTAGCTTACCGAACCAATTCAAAGTGGTGCCTGACAATTTTTGCTGATAGCTAACCAAACTGTGCCACAAGGTATAAGACGCAGTTGCCAAACTGCCTGTTGGGACACGGTCTTGTGAAGCATGCCAATCAAAACCCAAACGCGCGGTCCATGGTCCAGTTGCATGCACCAAACTCGCACCCATGCGAACTGGCGCAATTCGGGGCAATGGTTCACCAGTCGTCAAATTGTTGGCACGAACGGCATCTGCTTTGAGCGCCAAATCAAGGGTTCCAGAAGATTGCAGCAAGCGCCATTGCGAAAAGGCTTCTAGACCCGAAAACTTGGCCCGTACGCCTTGATAAACCTGCACGGGTAAATCCTCCTCAAATTCAGAGCTACCCAGTAGGCCAATGAAGTTCGAAAACTTACTTTGAAATGCTGTTAACTTAAATTGATGAGGCCCCTGTTGCCAGTCTGCAGACAAGTCAAGGCTGTTGGCTTTTTCAAGTCCTAAAGTGGAATCGCCCCGCTCCCATGCGGCCGTAGCGATGTGCGGGCCATTGGCAAAAAGCTCATAATCTTTGGGGGCACGCTGAACATGTGATGCATTGGCACTCAGGCGCCATTGCGGCCGCACTTGCCAGGATGCAGAAGTGGCAAAGCTCTTAGGTGCGAATTTGCGCGCACCCAATTCAAACCGATCCACAGTGGGATCTGGGTTACCAAGAGATTCAACCGTCACATTTTCGCGGCGAAAGCCAAAATTGAAGCGGGTTTGATCCGCCGAGTACTCTTCAATCAAGAACAAAGCTTTGGTGTGGGTGTTACTGAATGGCGCAAATGCTTCAGCACCATCAGCTGCAAATTTACCCTGATCAGATTGCCAACCCCAAACACCTTCCCAAACGCCTTCACCTGTTTTCAATGGCTTGTGACGCACTTGAACACGCACATCATGACCCTTGTTGGCAAACAATGTGCCTGCTTCCCCCGCATCAAATTCTGTGTGCTTGTAATCCGTTTGGCTAGCTTGAAAATTCAAACTTTTGACGAGCTTTGAACTTGGGCGCAATTCCCCCTCTATAGAGGCGCGAATGGATTTCATGCCAATGGTCACCTCGTCTTCTGCCACAGTGCCATATTTGCTTTGATAACTGTTGACCGACATGCCGACGTAGCCGCGGTCAAAAAACAAACTTGCACCCACTGCCCCACCTTGTGCATCACTGGCAGAGTTACAAATACGCGAAGCCAACTCAGGCGAACCGGGTTTGCTGCAAGGTAAATTTTGGGGCACAGAGACGTCGCCCGCGCGACGATCAAATGCGTCAGCATGAAACACCCAAGCACCTTGCCCAACTTCTAGCATGGCACCTTTTGAGCGTTCGCGATGACCAGAAGCCCATTGAGATTGAGCTTTACCGGCAATCCCTTGCATCCTCTGCCGGGGAATGCGGTTGTCGATGACATTCACCACTCCGCCAATGGCACTGCCGCCGTATTGCAATGCCGACGGGCCGCGTAGCACTTCAATGCGTTCTGTCGTCAGTACATCCATAGGCACAGCATGGTCATAGCTAAGAGACGATGCATCCATGCTGGCGCCACTGTTGTTGAGAATTCGAATCCGATCGCCATCCAGACCTCGAATAATAGGACGGCTGGCATTTGGACCAAAATAAGTGCTGCTGACACCAGGCAACTGATTCAAGGTTTCGCCCAAAGTACCTTGTCCTTGTTCAAGCAAAGAAAGTCCCGACAAACTACTGACCGCACTATTGGCTTGAGACTTTGACAATGGGTTACCTGTAATGACAAGCTCTTGAATGACTTGTGACATTGCGGTAGATGCAAACAAACTGTGACTGACTAGCATCAGGGCTGCTGAAACGATAGAAAAAACAGACGTACTAGGCGCGCGAACGCCGCCCTTTTGGGAAGAAATTAAAGACATAAAAAAACCTTTGAAAATGGATTAGCACTCAAACCAAAGTTTGAGCAACTTCATGCATGAATCAAAGGGAGACAGGCGGTGCGCGTGCAGCGAAGGCGAGTAAGCGCTCAAAGAAAACTGGCTTGGACTCGAAAGAAAAATACAAAGGTAGGCATTCAGCAACGGCAGCAGTTGTGCACACCGATTGAAGACCTTCACCAGATGCGAGATGGTCCAACGACAGACACAGCAAAGACCCTGTTTCGTGGTCGCTGAACAAGTCATGGTCATTGCCGTGATCGTGGTCGTGGTCGTGGTCGTGACCAACGTCATTTTGTTGCGCAAAGCCGTGAATGGTTTTGTGAATTTGCCCCCATACAGGCGCAAGCATCACAGCACTGATCAACAGTGCTTGAAAGAACACTCTGAACTTAGCGCGAAAAATCACTTGGACTTAACCCACTCAGAAAAAGTTTTCTTGAATTTCCAAACTTTGGGCGCAGCAACCGCCAAGCAATAGCCTTGCGTGGGGTTGCGCTCAAAAAAGTCTTGGTGATAGTCCTCTGCTGAACTGTAGTTTTGCAAAGGCAACACTTCTGTCACCACAGATGTGTCAAAGACATCGTCTGCATCAATTTCTGCAATGATCGCTTTGGCTGCATCGGCCTGCGATGGCGTGGTGAAATAAACTCCGCTGCGGTATTGAGTGCCCCTGTCGTTGCCTTGACGGTTCAAGGTGGTGGGGTCGTGAATGGCAAAAAAGATTTCGAGCAACACTCGGGGGCTGATGACCGAGGGGTCGTAAGTGAGGCGAACCACTTCGTTGTGACCGGTCATACCCGAGCAAACTTGCTCATAAGTTGGGTTCAGTGTTTGTCCGTTGCAGTAGCCAGATTCAACATCTAGGACACCTCTCACTTGCACAAACACTGCTTCGGTGCACCAGAAGCAACCGCCGCCAAGAACAATGGTTTCAAATTGTGTAGATTCAGTCATTGGTGTATTGTCTTTCAAATTAAAGCCAAACGGCTTAGTTCATCTTGCAAAGCTGACTCAAAACCTTTGGTGCCAAAGGACTAATTGTTCTACAAATAGAACATATTTATGGGACATTTAAGGTGACTATAAAATACGCCCACTAAACAACACAAGTTGATCAATCATGAAGCCTACCTTTCAATGGAATGACGCCTTTTTGCTGAACGAACAACTGAGCGAAGACGAGAGAGCCATCGTCGATGCCGCTCATGATTTTTGCCAGGAAAAATTGCAAACCCGCGTCTTAATGGCTGCTCGCCATGAAAAATTTGACCGTGAGATCATGAACGAGTTTGGCAGCATGGGCTTTTTAGGCTCCACCATCGAAGGCTATGGCTGCACTGGCTTGAACTATGTCAGCTACGGTCTGGTGGCCCGCGAAGTAGAGCGTGTTGACAGCGGCTACCGCAGCGCCATGAGCGTGCAAAGCTCTTTGGTGATGCACCCCATCAATGAATATGGTTCTGAAGCCCAGCGTCAAAAGTACTTGCCCAAACTGGCCACCGGCGAATGGGTGGGTTGTTTTGGCCTGACAGAACCCAACCACGGCTCCGACCCCGCCAGCATGATCACCCGCGCCAAACCAGTGGACGGCGGCTTCATCATGAAGGGCGCCAAAATGTGGATTACCAACTCGCCCATTGCCGATGTGTTTGTGGTCTGGGCCAAATTGGAAGGTGAAGGCGATGGCCAATCAGCCATTCGCGGCTTCATTTTGGAAAAAGGCATGAAGGGACTGACTGCCCCCAAAATTGAAGGCAAGATGAGCCTGCGCGCCAGCATCACTGGCGAAATTGTCATGGACGATGTGTTTGTTCCCGAAGAAAACATGTTGCCCAATGTGTCGGGTTTGAAGGGTCCCTTTGGTTGCTTGAACAAAGCCCGTTACGGCATTGCCTGGGGTGCTTTGGGCGCCGCAGAAGACTGCTGGCACCGTGCTCGCCAATACACAATGGACCGCGTTCAGTTTGGTCGCCCTCTTGCCCAAAATCAATTGATTCAGAAGAAGCTGGCCGACATGCAAACCGAAATCAGTTTGGGTTTGCAAGCCTGCCTGCGCGTGGGTCGACTCATGGACGAAGGAAAAGCCGTTCCAGAAATGATCAGCCTGATTAAACGCAACAGCTGCGGTAAGGCTTTGGACATCGCTCGCATGGCCCGCGACATGCACGGCGGTAACGGCATTCACGATGAGTACCACGTGATCCGCCACATGATCAACTTGGAAACCGTCAACACCTATGAGGGTACTCACGATGTGCATGCGCTTATTTTGGGTCGTGCACAAACGGGTCTTCAAGCCTTTTATTGAGCTAGCGCAAGCAAGCCTTAGAAAGACCGCCTTGGCGGTCTTTTTTTTCGCCTCTTCTACGCTCATCGCTTGACGCACCTAGCACAAACCCTTACATTACTAACCAACGAGTCATTAAACGTGTCTGAAACATTCACACCTCCCAAACGCGAACGCCGTAAGCAACACCGACCTGGTGAATTGCTCGAAGCAGCGCTAGATCTTTTTGTTGAAAAAGGTTTTGCCGCAACTCGCTCCGAAGAAGTGGCACTAAAGGCTGGCGTCTCCAAGGGCACCTTGTTTTTGTACTTTCCCAGCAAGGAAGAGTTGTTTAAAGCTGTAGTGCGCGAAAACGCAGTCAAAACGGTCACTGAAGGTGCTTTGGAAGTCGCCAATTTCAAAGGCACTGCCGCAGAACTGCTGCACTTTTTAATTCTGGAATGGTGGCGACGTTATGGCGCAACCAAAGCTTCTGGCATCACCAAACTGATCATCAGTGAAGGCAATCATTTTCCCGAGCTTGCCAGCTTTTATCAGGAAGAAGTCATACAGCCCGCCATGAAATTGCTCAAGGATGTCTTAAGGCGCGGGCAGCAAAGCGGCGAATTCAAAAATTTTGACATTGATAACACCGCCATGGTGGTCATTGCACCCATGCTGTTTTTCATCATGGCCAAATACACTCAGGCCATTTGCCTACCGGGCGCACCCAACATTCCGCTCGAAAACTACATCGCACAGCATGCCGACCTCATTGTGAGAGGTCTATCGCTTGAAAAAATCCTATGACATTTTCTAAAAAACTCTTCCTAACGATCGCCTTGGTCATCGCAGTTGGCGCATTCGGCGTCAATTACCTCAAAGGTCGATCGGCCTCGCCATCTGCTGCCACAGCATCCGGCAAACCAAGCGCACAGAGCAGCATTGAGTTGGTGGCATCTGATGTGGTTGTTGCAGAAAAATACAACATGACGCAAGGCCTGGCCATTTCAGGCACGCTTAAGGCTACTCGAAGCGCCATGGTCAAAGCTCGGGTGGTGGGTGAATTGATGGCCTTGGATGTCAGAGAAGGCGATGCTGTAAAAGCAGGACAAATCATTGCCAAAATAGACCCCACTGAATACTTGGCCAAACAGCGACAAGCACAACAACAAGCTGAAGCAGCCCGTGCACAAGTCGAAATTGCACAGCGACAATTTGACAACAACAATGCCTTGGTCAACCAAGGTTTTATTTCTAGAACTGCCTTAGACACCTCGCAGGCCAACCTCAATGCAGCGAAGGCCAATTACCAAGCGGCTCTGTCTACTTTGGATGTAGCCAGCAAGGCACTCGAAGATTGCATCGTCAAGTCGCCTTTGAATGGCTTCATTAGCCAACGCTTGGCTCAAACGGGTGAACGGGTTGCGCCAGACGCTCGCATTGTGGAGGTGGTGGACTTGTCTCAATTTGAAATGGAGGCAACACTCACCCCCAAAGATGCTTTGAACGTCAAAGTGGGTCAGAGCGCCAAGCTCAACATTGAAGGCTCCTCGGAAGAAGTCAGTGCAAAAGTGTTGCGCATCAATCCCAGCACACAAATGGGCAGTCGAAGTGTGTTGGTTTATTTGGGCATCGCAGGCCACCCTGCCCTTCGCCATGGCGTTTTTGTACAAGGCACATTGGGCACACAAAAAATTCAAACCGTGGCCATACCATTAGAAAGCGTTCGATCAGACAAATCAGTGCCCTATGTTCAAGTGGTGCAAGAAGGCAAAGTCGTTCACATGCAGGTCGCTTTGGGCGCAAAAGGTGAAGTCGATGGCAAGGCGCTAATGGCCGTACCGGACATGGCCGAGGGCACTCAAGTACTTGCGCCCAGTGCAGGCGCACTTCGTGAAGGTACCTTGGTTAAGTTGCCCACACTTCAAAAATAAACCACCAAGGTCTTCATATGTGGTTTACACGCGTCAGCCTTAAGAATCCTGTCTTCGCCACCATGATGATGATGGTGTTTGTGGTCATGGGTTTGTTTGCTTTTCAAAAACTCAAAGTCGATCAATTTCCCAACATCGATTTTCCAGTGGTGGTGGTCCTCACAGAATATCCTGGCGCCTCACCCGAAATTGTTGAGAGCGAAGTCTCCAAAAAAATTGAAGAAAGCGTCAACTCCATCGCGGGTATCAATGCGCTCACTTCTCGCAGCTATGAAAACCAATCGGTGGTGGTCATTGAATTCCAACTCAACATGGATGGTCGCAAAGCGGCCGACGATGTGCGGGAAAAAGTGGCGGGCATGCGGGCCACATTGCGTGACGAAGTCAAAGAACCCCGCGTCATTCGATTTGATCCTACTAGCCGAGCCGTTTGGTCCTTGGCCGTTATTCCTGTCACCCAGCAAGACAAACAAAGCATCAGCTTGGTAGAGCTCACCAATTACGCCGAGCAAGTCATCAAGAAGCGGCTCGAAAATGTCAGGGGTGTTGGGGCTGTCAATGTGTTGGGCGGCAGTCGCCGTGAAATCAACATCTACCTTCGCCCCGATGCCATGGAGTCTTTGGGTGTCAGCGCCGATCAAATTGCCGCTGCTGTCCGCAATGAAAATCAAGACTTGCCAGTGGGTTCCTTGAGATCAGTTTCTCAAGAGCGCGTCATTCAAGTTCAATCTCGCGTCAAACGCCCTGAAGACTTTGCCAACATCATTGTGGCGCGCAAAGGAACAACGCCCATTCGATTGGCGCAAGTTGCCACCATCAAAGATGGCGCACAAGAGATTGAAAACATGGCCCTTTACAACGGCGAGCGAACCTTGATGCTCACTGTTCAAAAAGCGCAAGATGCCAACACCATTGAAGTGGTCGATGGACTGGCCAGCACGCTCACCGAACTTCGTAAACAAATGCCTGCAGGCATTCGTCTAGAACCCGTTGCAGACAGTTCACGTCAAATTAGGGTGGCGGTTGACAATGTTCGCAGAACCCTCATTGAAGGCGCGTTGCTAACTGTGCTCATTGTGTTTTTATTTCTAAACTCATGGCGCTCAACGGTTATCACCGGTCTGACGTTGCCAATTTCTTTGATTGGCACATTTTGGTTCATGAGCATGTTTGGCTTTACCGTCAACATGGTGACCTTGATGGCGCTGAGTTTGTGCGTGGGTCTACTCATTGACGACGCCATTGTGGTTCGTGAAAACATTGTGCGCCACGTTCAAATGGGCAAGAAGCCCTACGAAGCGGCCATGCTGGGCACCGAAGAAATTGGCCTGGCAGTGTTGGCCACCACCTTGTCTATCGTTGCGGTATTTTTACCCATCGGTTTCATGGAAGGCATCATTGGCAAGTTCTTCCATGAATTTGGCATCACCATTGTGGCGGCCGTTCTCATCTCGATGTTCGTCAGTTTTACGCTCGA
>CANKXC010000050.1 GCA_947487355.1 Comamonadaceae bacterium
TGCCGTTTCCAACCTCTCAACTTGCACCAACACTGACATTGTGTGGCATGTTGCTATGGCATGGGGGCAGCTTTGCTCAAGCTCAGGCGACGCCACCATCCGTGGTAGTCGAGCCTCGGGGCGTCATGCTTCAAAACAGCCCGCGCTTAGAAGAAAAGATTTCTGATGCCGAGCGAAAAAAGTCACCGATTCATGTCACAGGGCAAGGTATCAAAGCACGGCAAGACCTCGATTTGCTTATTCAGGGTGATGCGATTTTAAGAAAGCAGGGACTGGTGATCCGATCGGACCGGATTGAATACGACCAGTCGCAAGAGACCTTGAAGGCCGAGGGACGGGTCCGGATTTCACGGGAGGGCAACCTGTTTGAAGGCCCTTCATTGAGTCTGAATCTCGACTCCTTTCAAGGCAAATTTTTACAACCTCAATTTCAATTGCTCAAGGGCGGCGGTCAAGGCAGCGCATCAGAAATAGAGTTCATTGATTCGCAAAGAGCCGTCATCCGCAACGCCACCTACACAACCTGCGCTCGCGTGCCGGGGCCAAGTTGGCTACCCGAATGGGTCTTAAAAGCGGCGAGCTTTCAGGTCAATGAAGAAGACAACACCATTCAGGCCAAAGACTTGCAACTGCGCTTCAAAGATGTCCCTATTTTGGCCGCCCCGACTTTAACTTTTCCTCTAGACAACAACCGCCAATCTGGATTTTTAGCGCCGCTGATTGGCATTGACAGCGTCAGCGGTATTGAGATTTCTTCGCCCTATTACTGGAATATTGCGCCGCATCGCGATGCCACGCTCACCACCACGCTCATGTCCAAGCGTGGCGTGGCGCTCGATTCAGAGTTTCGATATTTAGAGCCCTTGCACCAGGGACAAACCCGCTTTAACTTGATGCCTGGCGACAGCCTGCGTCAGCAAGATCGGTGGGGCCTTTCAACGCAGCATGCGGGTGAAGCAGAAACCGGTATTCAGGCCATAGGCCGCGTAGGCATGAACGTCAACATCAATCGTGTGAGCGATGATAACTATTGGCGAGATTTTCCACGTGCTGGTTTGTCCTTAACCCAGCGACTGTTGCCTGCAAGCGGTAGTCTTCATTGGTCGCAAGGTGAGCTGTCCATGATGGCGCAAGTTTTGCAATTTCAAACCCTGCAAGACATCAGCTCACCCATCACACCGCCGTACAACCGCTCGCCTCAAATACAGGCGCGCTACAACAAATGGAATGTTCAGGGCTTTGACTGGTCATTCACAGCCGATACAACACGCTTCGAGGCAGACTACAGCCAAATACCTGGCGGTACCAGCAGCATCTTGCGCAATGGTCAAAGAAGTTTTGCGACCATGCAAGTCAGCCGACCTTGGCTACGCTCTTGGGGCTTTGTCGTCCCCAAAGTTCAATTGCACGGTACCCGCTATCAAATGGACACCGCATTGAGCAACGGCCAACTCGAAGCCAATCGTTTGCTGCCAACGTACAGCTTGGACAGCGGCCTCATCTACGAAAGAGATGCCAGCTTCTTCAACCGCAATTTGCGTCAAACTTTAGAACCGCGCGCTTTCTTTGTGCGAACACCCTACCGCGATCAGAGCTTACTGCCCAGTTACGACAGCGGCGCCACCGACTTCAATCTGACAACCATTTACTCAGAAAATCCTTATGTAGGACAGGATCGAATTGCCGATAGCAATTTGGTCACGCTGGGCGTCAATAGCCGGTTATTTGATGCGACGACGGGCGCCGAGCTGGCCCGTTTTGGTTTTGCTCAGCGCTATCGGTTTTCTGATCAACTGGTTCGGCTTCCAGGCGAATCACCTGTTGCCTCTGGCTTCAGTGACATCTTGTTAGGCGCAGGCATGCGCTGGGACAACCGATGGACCCTTGATGCCACGCTTCAGTTTGATGCCCAAACGCACAAATCAACCCGCAGCACCCTCACCACACGCTACAACCCAAGCCCCTACAAGGTGTTCAACACAGCCTACCGCTTTGCCCGAGATCAAAGCGAACAAATTGATGTGGGCTGGCAATGGCCCCTGCGAGACTTTTCGTTTGCAAAAGACGACGCTTCGTCCCCCTATGCACAATCGCTTGTGCCAGGCCAAGGCTTAGGTCCAGACCGTTGGTACAGCGTAGGCAGGATGAACTTCAGCCTGAAGGACCGAAAAATGGTCGATACTTTATTGGGTTTTGAATACGATGCAGGTTGTTGGCTTGGCAGAGTGGTCTACGAACGCCTTCAAAGCACCACCAGCACCTCTCGGAGCCGAATTTTGTTTCAACTCGAATTTGTGGGTTTGGCCAGGGTTGGCTCAAGTCCCTTGAAAACATTGCGCGACAATATCCCCCGATACCAGTACCTGCGCGAAGACTTGGCGCCTACCAGCAGATTTACCAACTATGACTAATTTTTCAACCTTTCAATCCATGCCGTCATTGCAAGCCAAATCACACACTACTCTCAGCGCTGTGGGTCAGATTTTGCGTCCTCTGAGCTTGTCATTGTTCATCACGATGGGCTTTTCTTTTGCGGCGCTTGCCCAAACCGCTGTCAAAGCTAGGCCTGCAGATTTCATCGTGGCCGTGGTCAACTCAGAACCCATTACCAACAACGAAGTTCAAGCGCTCAAGTCCCGGCTTGAAAATGAATTGCCGCCTGGCACCAAACTGCCTGAAGGTCAAAACTTGGCCAAGCAAGCACTCGACCAATTGATCATTGAAAAAGCGCAACTTCAAGTGGCACGTGAAAACGGCATTCGGATTGAAGAAAACGAAATTGAGCTGACCATCCAAAACATCGCGCGTCAAAACCAACTGACGAAAGAGCAGTTGTTCGTGCGCTTGGGTCGAGAAGGTCTTACCTTAAGCGCATTTCGTGAACAAGTTCGCACACAGCTGACCGTCAATCGACTGCGCGAACGCGAAGTCGAAAATCGGGCACGTATTTCTGACAGCGATGTTGAAAAAGAAATTCAATCACGTCAACTGAACAATCAGTCGGGTACCGTTGCCATGGATTTGAATTTGGCAATGATCTTGATTGCAGTGCCAGAGAACAGCACGGCCACAGAAGTTGCCGCGTTGCAGTCCAAGGCGCAGCAAGTCTCACAAAGGGCGAAAAGTGGTGAGAATTTTGCGGCTTTAGCCACCAGCTTTTCTCAAGCTGCCGACAAGGGTGCCAATGGGGGGGAAATGGGTCTGCGCTCTGCCGATCGCTATCCATCCTTGTTTGTACAAAGCGTCACCGCCCTGAAGAAGAACGATGTTTCTGAACCCATCCGATCGGGTGCTGGCTTTCATATTTTGAAAGTTTTAGAGAAAAAACAAAGTGACATGAGTGGTACCACCATCGTGCAAACGCGTGCGCGCCACATCTTGCTGCGACTTGGCAATGACATGACTGAGAGCGCTGCACGCAATCGTTTATTGAGTTTCAAACAACGCATCCAGGCAGGTACCGACTTTGCAGAATTGGCGCGACAGTTTTCACAAGATGGCAGCGCAGCCACCGGTGGCGATTTGGGCTGGGCTGCCCCTGGACAATTTGTGCCAGAGTTTGAAGAAGTCATGGCGCAACTGAGGCCAGGACAAGTCAGCGAACCCTTAGTCTCGAGATTTGGCGTTCACCTCATTCAAGTCATAGAGCGTCGTGATGCACCCGTGACTTTGCGCGAACAACGCGAAATCGTTCGCAACCAATTGCGTGAGAAAAAGATCGAAGACCTCTACACGACTTGGCTTGAAGAGTTGCGCGGCCGCGCTTATATTGAGTTACGCGATCCGCCTCAATGAAGCACATCGCGCGCAAACGATTTGGTCAACACTTCCTGTCAGATGGCGGAATCATTGACGCCATTGTGGATGCCATTCACCCCGAAGCGGGCCAAGCCATGGTCGAAATTGGACCTGGTCTTGCGGCACTCACACAGCCCTTGGTCGAACGTTTAGGTCATCTGACGGTCATTGAACTTGATCGCGATTTGGCTGTTCGTCTTCGTCTACACAAACAGCTCAGCGTGGTTGAGTCTGACGTGCTCAAAGTTAACTTTACAGAGTTGTTCAAGGGACAAAAACTCCGTGTGGTTGGCAATTTGCCTTACAACATCTCAACGCCTATTTTGTTTCACTTACTGATGCATGTCGGCGTCATTGAAGACCAGCACTTCATGCTGCAAAAAGAAGTGATTGATCGCATGGTGGCATCACCATCCACGTCCGATTACGGCCGCTTGTCGGTCATGCTGCAGTGGCGATATGAGATGGAAAACGTATTGTTTGTGCCACCCGAAAGTTTTGAGCCACCACCTCGAGTTGACAGTGCGGTGGTTCGAATGATCCCGCGCGCTCAACCTGCGCCTGTTGATTTTCAATTGCTAGAAAAAATGGTGCAGGTTGCTTTTAGTCAGCGGCGCAAATTGCTCAGACACACTTTGGGTGCTTGGCTGACTGAAAGAAATTTTGCTGGCACCTTTGATGTGCAACGTCGTGCAGAAGAAGTTCCGGTTCAGGAATACCTTGATTTGGCCATTCAATTAAAAACTTAAGCGCCGACCAGCCAATAAAAAAGCTGCGAGGACTTTTTGTCCTGGCAGCTTTTTTAATTGCGGATGCGAAGTTTACGCTGCGGCGAGCCAGTAACCTGCATTGAAGGGGCTGCTCATGCGAAGCGCCAAAGGAGAAACATCAACCAATTTATCGGTGGGCATTTTTTCGGTTTCTTCGGCCACAATTTCCAAGCCATCGGCGTCCAACTCTGGTGTGGTCTCTAGCAATTTTTCTCCGCCCGCAGTGGCCGCGCGTGCCACCGAAAACGAATAGAAACAACGGAACGGAATCTTGCGATCACCCCAATAGTCGGCGGTATCTCTGAAGATATCGAGCAATTGTTCACGCGCTTCTTTGTCAAACTTGGTGTTTGCAGGAATGTGTTCCAACACCACGATAAAACCAGGCTGTGGGCCTGACTTGTGCACGGGGTCGGTCATGCTGTCGTACAAGGCATCAAAGTTTTTGCCAAAGTGCGTTGGCAATGTGAACTGGGCAGCAATCAAATCCAAAACGTCTTGCTTGCTTTGTGCTTTTGACAAATTGGCATACAAGAAGTGTTGGCCCAGACCTTGGGCTGTTTCTTGCAGGTCACTCACGCGAAATGCGCGAATCGACTGGACGATATTGGTCCTCACACCTTTAAGCAGTGTTTCTTGATCCTGTCGAATGGGCTTGTCCATTGCCTTACTCTCTCTCTAAATTTTTAATCAGCCTTTTGGGCTTTTTTTTTACCTAACACTGAACGTCCGAATAGGGCGCTCAACTCTTGACTCATTCGAGGCTTCGGCATGTCAACACGGTTTAAGGTGCGTTCACAATTTCCCGAAAACTTGCGTAGTGGTCTTGGGTATAAAAACACTGCTTGGGTAAGCTTGGTTTTTCACCACCACACACAATTCTTCGGGCGCCTCGGCTTTTTACCCCTGGGGTTCTGACGGTATATTCGCGGTAAAAACCCCGCTCTGCTTTGGGAAGCAGTCGCTCTCGGTTGCCAAAAACAACCCCATCTTTTTCATAACGAAAT
This sequence comes from Comamonadaceae bacterium, assembly GCA_947487355.1. Taxonomy (GTDB): domain Bacteria; phylum Pseudomonadota; class Gammaproteobacteria; order Burkholderiales; family Burkholderiaceae_C; genus Limnohabitans_A. Next base: position 5,576 of record CANKXC010000050.1, read on the forward strand.
GGCCCACCCTGTAGGATGAGTCGATAGGTTTCTTGGCCCTCTTTGGGCAACTCTTGCAACGCAATGGGTGCGGTGACAACTGCATCAGAAGCTGTTTTGGCATGCACCAAACTTGTGCAAGAACCCCAAAGCAGCCCCAGAGTGATGGCGATGGCAGCAAAATTAAGCGATTTACGTCGCCAAGAAATGCTGTTAAAGACCACCGCAGAATCCGATCACACCCATTTGTACCCTCAAAATCCTCGGGTTAACCCGGAAATTCGAAGGCGCTAGTTTGCCGCAATGCACAAGAAAATGCAAGTACTTTCCCCACTTTTAGGGATTTCAAAGCAGCAGATCGATTTGGGCTAAGCCGGCCTCAAAAAGCCTTGCTGATCAAACGGCTAGCAAAAATAGCGAGAGAACCTCTAGCGGACGGCATTAGCGTCTGCAACGGTCAAAGCGGTCATGTTCACAATGCGGCGCACCGTGGCGCTAGGCGTCAAGATGTGAACGGGTTTGGCGGCACCCAACAAGACGGGGCCAACAGCAATGTTGCCGCCAGCCGCTGTTTTGAGCAGGTTGTATGAAATGTTGGCTGCATCGATGTTGGGCAAGACCAAGAGGTTGGCATCACCTTGCAGGGTGCTATTGGGCATTTGAAGGGCACGAGATGCGCCATCCAAAGCAATGTCACCATGCATTTCGCCATCAACCTCTAGCCATGGCGCGTTCTTTTGCAGCAAGGCCAAAGTGTCACGCATTTTGATGGCGCTAGGTTCATTGGAAGTTCCGAAATTGGAATGCGACAGCAAGGCCACTTTGGGCCGAATGCCAAAGCGCTTCATTTCGTGAGCCGCCATGACAGTGATCTCGGCCAACTGTTCTGCGGTGGGGTCGTAATTGACATGCGTGTCCACCAAGAACACTTGGCGGTCGGGCAACATCAAGCCATTCATGCAGGCAAATGTATTGACGCCAGCACGTTTTCCAATCACTTGCTCCACATAAATCAAGTGCATGGCGTTGGTGCCCCAAGTACCGCAAATCAGGCCATCCACATCGCCTTTATGCAACAACATGGCGCCAATCAGCGACAAGCGGCGGCGCATCTCAATTTTGGCCACCTGAACCGTGATGCCCTTGCGCTCGGTCATGCGGTGGTAGGTCTGCCAAAAATCACGATAGCGCTCGTCTTGCTCAACGTTGACCACTTCGTAATCAAGCCCTTCTTTGAGGCGCAAACCAAACTTCTCAATGCGCTCGGCAATGACTGCGGGGCGTCCGATGAGGGTTGGGCGGGCCAAGCCTTCGTCGGCCACAATTTGAGCCGCGCGCAACACGCGTTCTTCCTCGCCTTCGCTGTAGGCCACGCGCTTTTTGAGACCGCGTTTCGCCGCTTGAAAAATGGGCTTCATGGTGGTGCCTGAGGCATACACAAAGCTTTGCAAGCGTTCGCGATAGGCTTCCATGTCGGTGATGGGACGCAAGGCAACACCGCTGTCGGCCGCCGCTTGGGCCACCGCCGGTGCAATTTTGATCATCAAACGAGGATCGAATGGCTTGGGAATGAGGTACTCGGGGCCAAAGACCAAGGGCTCGCCAGCATAGGCTGCAGCGACCACTTCGCTTTGTTCTGCTTGCGCCAATTCGGCAATGGCATACACCGCCGCAATTTCCATCTCCTGCGTGATGGTGGTCGCGCCGCTGTCCAATGCTCCTCTGAAAATATAGGGGAAGCACAAAACATTGTTGACTTGGTTGGGGTAGTCGGTACGGCCCGTGGCCATGATGGCGTCGTCGCGAACGGCTTTGACATCTTCCGGCAAGATTTCTGGATTGGGATTGGCCAAGGCAAAAATCAAGGGCTTGGCCGCCATTCTCTTGACCATATCTTGCTTTAGAACGCCGCCCGCAGACAAGCCCAAGAAAACATCAGCGCCGTCAATGGCTTCGGCCAAAGTGCGCATGCTAGTTTTTTGGGAGAACTGAATTTTGTCTTCGTCCATCAACTCGGTGCGGCCTTCATAAACCAAGCCAGCCAAGTCAGTGACCCAAATGTTTTCGCGGCGAATGCCCAGTTTCAGCAGCAGGCCCAAACAGGCCAGCGCAGCAGCGCCCGCACCCGATGTGACCAATTTGACTTGGCTGGGGTCTTTGCCGACCACTTTCAAACCATTCAAAATGGCAGCGCCCACCGTGATGGCCGTGCCATGTTGATCGTCGTGAAAGACTGGAATTTTCATGCGCTCGCGCAACTTGCGCTCAACATAAAAACAATCCGGTGCCTTGATGTCTTCGAGGTTGATGCCGCCAAAAGTTGGCTCTAGCGCTGCAATGATTTCAACCAATTTTTCGGGGTCTTTTTCATTGATCTCGATGTCAAAAACATCGATGCCAGAAAACTTTTTAAACAAGACCGCTTTGCCCTCCATGACGGGCTTTCCCGCCAAGGGACCAATGTCGCCCAAGCCCAAAACAGCCGTGCCGTTGGTGACCACGCCCACCAAGTTGCCACGGCTGGTGTATTTGAAGGCAGCAGCGGGGTCTTTGACAATTTCTTCGCAAGGCGCAGCTACACCAGGCGAGTAAGCCAAAGCCAGGTCGTGCTGGTTGACCAATTGTTTGGTGGCCGCAATGGAAATTTTTCCGGGGGTGGGGAACTCGTGATACTCGAGCGCAGCACGGCGCAATTGTGCGCGTCGTTCTTCTGAATTGGCCTTGGCCATGTCATGTCTCCTGTTGGTCGGCAGAGGCCCTGCTACTGGGACAGGGGCTTAAGTTCTGCATCATCACATTCTAGACCTCAGCAGAAGTTCAAGCCCTGCTGAAAACCACATACAAAGTAGGTAGTGTTTTAACTTCTAAGCAAAAACAAAAGCGGATGAAAAGCAATGCTGATCCTCAAGCCTTCATCAGTGCTTCAATTTCTTCGACTTTGACGGGCACATCGCGCGTCATCAACTCACATCCCTTGGCCGTGACGACCGCATCGTCTTCAATGCGAATGCCAATGTTGTGGAAGCGCTCTGGAACGCCTGGGGCAGGGCGAACATAGATGCCTGGCTCGATGGTTAAAACCATGCCGGGACGCAAGATGCGGCTGGGGCGATCTTTAATGAGCTCGCCACTCAAGGGGTCTTTGCGCTCGCTGTAGGTGCCCACTTCTGAAGGCTCCACATAGCTGCCGCAATCGTGCACATCCATGCCAAGCCAATGCCCCGTGCGGTGCATGTAAAACTGAAAATAGCTTCTGTTGGCAATCACATCTTGTGCATTGCCCACCTTGTTGGCATCAAGCAAGCCCACATCGAGCATGCCTTGCGCCAATACTTTCACGGTGGCTTCATGCGGGTCGACAAAGCGGGCACCTTCGTGCGTGGCTGCAATGGCGGCTTCTTGGGACGCCAACACCAGTTCATAAAGCTCACGTTGCGCGGCACTGAATTTGCCATTGGCGGGAAAGGTTCGCGTGATGTCGCTGGCATAGCCATCGAGTTCACAGCCCGCATCGATCAAGACCAAGTCGCCATTCAAAATGGGCGCGGCATCGGCACGGTAGTGCAACACACAGGCGTTGGCACCGCCCGCCACGATGGAGCCATAGGCGGGGTACTGAGAGCCGTGCAGCCGAAACTCGTGCAGCAGTTCGGCGTCCAGGTGATACTCACGAACGTCCTTACCTGCGCGCAACATTGAGGCTGATAGCTTCATGGCACGTATGTGAGCGCCCGCACTGATTTGAGAAGCGCGGCGCATGATGGCCAACTCGTGTTCGTCTTTGACCAAACGCATTTCGTCCAAAATGCCGCACACATCGCGCTGTTGCTCTGGGCACAGTGCGCCATAACGCACCCGAGCGCGCACAGCATTCAGCCCAGTTTCGATGCGGGCCGACAAATTTTTATGCGTTGCAAACGGATACCAGACCACCGATTTGTTTTCGAGCAAGGCGGGCAGTTTTGCATCCAACGCTGAAATGGACCAAGCCTCGTTCACACCCAAACGCGCAGGCGCAACTTCGGGGCCCAAACGCACACCGTCCCAAATTTCACGCTCTAAATCTTTGGGCTGGCAAAACAAACTGCTGTGACCCTCAGAAGTGATAACCAACCAAGCATTGGGTTCTGTGAAACCGGTCAGGTAGTAAAAGTAGCTGTCATGCCGGAACAAAAAATCACTGTCACGATTGCGTTGTTGCTCAGGGGCCGTCGGAATGATGGCAATGCTGTTGGGCGCTTGGGCCGCCATTTGTGCCGCCAGTTTCGCCCGGCGTTGTGCGTACAGGTTGGAATCAAAGGTCATGATGAGCTGTGGTTGAAGTAGTGATCAGAGTTTAAGGGTTGAACGGGGCTTGATTTAAATCTTGCAGGCGCTCTGGTGTGCCCACATCTGTCCAGGGCCCCGTATACAGGCTGGCACTGACCTGCCCCCGGTCCATGGCTGCCCGAAGCATTGGTGCCAAGGGGGCCGCTGTGCCCTGTGGATTGCCCTCAGGCATGCCCGTCAATAGGGGGTCAAAAAATTCTTTTTTGTACAAGGCAAATGTGCTGAAAGTAAGCAATGCCGCGGGCTTTGGCAGATTCAGCGCCAAGCCCTCGGGAGATAGACCAAAGTCGCCGCCGGGGTTATGGGCCGGGTTGGGAACCAACCAAATATGGGCCAATTTGTCACTGGCTTCAAAATCTTTGGCTGCTTGGTTTGAGAAATCGAAAGCTGGCGCAAAGATGTCGCCAGCGACCACCCAAAAAACGGCCGCCAAATAAGGCAAGGCACGCACAATGCCGCCGGCCGTTTCAAGTGCATAGCCAAAATCTTGGCCTTCATGGGAGTAGCGCAGTCGAATGCGGCCGACCTTGGGCAAATCGGGATTCAAACCAAAGTGGGTTTCAATTTGAGGACCCAACCAGGCTGTATTGATGAGCTGGTCGTGGTGTCCGGCTTTGGCCAAGGCCTCCATGTGCCACTGCATCAATGGCTTGTTGTGGACTTTCAACATGGGCTTGGGTGTGTGATCGGTGAGGGGGCGCATGCGCTCCCCGCGACCCGCCGCCAAAACCATGGCACTTGCCAGGTCCTTGGCAGAAGTTCCCGTCCACCCTTTTGGCGAGTCAGCTGACAAATTGGATTCCAAGGTATTCAATCGCATGGCGCTATGTTGCCACGCTGTAGGGGTTAAGCAAGCTCATGGGCAGTAAAATATCGGGTTAACCAGTGATTCACTCGTCAACGACCCCGACCTTTTATTTGGAGCCCCCATGGCAATCACCCAACCCGCAGCTCAACAAATGGCCAACGCAAT
>CANKXC010000051.1 GCA_947487355.1 Comamonadaceae bacterium
TCAGATCATTTCTTCAATGCTGCCGCGCAAGGCGTTACACGTGAACAAGTTTTGCAGGCTGCCAAACCTGTTGTGATGTTTGTCGACACCTTCAACGGCTACTTTGAATCAGAGAACGCCCTTGCGGCCATGCGCGTACTGAAGGCTGCGGGTTACAGCGTTCATGTGGCCAGCAAAGAGGGCCTCCAAAACGAAACAGGGTCAAAGCACTTGTGTTGCGGTCGAACCTATTTGGCCAATGGCATGGTTGACTTTGCAAAGTCGCATGCACAAGAGTTGATCAATGCCTTGTTGCCATTTGCTCAAAAACAAATTGCCATTGTTGGTCTAGAGCCTTCTTGCTTATTGACCCTGCGCGATGAGGCTTTGGTGCTCGGATTGGGAGACGCGGCCCATGTGGTGAGTCAACAAGCCATGCTCTTAGAAGAATTTTTGGCCCGAGAAAACAAAAACAAGCAGTTGGAAGTTTTAAAAGAAAAACTCAAGGCAGCTGAGCGACCCATTTTGTTGCACGGTCATTGCCACCAAAAAGCATTTGGTGTCATGTCGCCAGTCATGGAAGTGATTCAACTGATTCCCAAGGCCAAGCCCGAGCTGATTGAAAGCAGTTGCTGCGGCATGGCGGGAAGTTTTGGTTACGAGGCCAATCACCTTGAGGTGTCGATGCAAATGGCAGAACTGAGTTTGTTGCCAGCTGTTCGCGCTAAGACAGATGCCATCGTGGTGGCCGATGGCACCAGCTGTCGCCATCAAATTAAAGACGGTGCCAACCGCGATGCCATCCACGTGGCGCAGTTGCTTAGCCAGCATTTGCAATAAGCCAATGAAATTCTTCGAAATCTAAACGCGGGACTCATTCAATATTTTTAGGTTTTGGGATACCAAAATCCACTTTTTTGCACAATAGTCGAGCAAAACTGGGGATATTAGGGTCATTCTGTATACAGCATTGCGCTGTGAGTGGTTTAATCCATTTTTCTAAAAATCCCAACCATGCCCGCCGTGACCTTCCCAATTCAGGACGTAGAAGCTGCCGAAGAAGCCGGTACGCAGTCAGTCAAGGCGCAGCAACGCCTGCGCGAATTGATCTTGGCCGGTCACCTGCCCGCGGGCAGTCGCATTGCCGAGTTGGCTTTGGTCGAGCGCTTGGGCATGTCTCGGACGCCCATTCGGGTGGCCTTGATGCGTTTGGGGCAAGAAGGTTTGCTTGATGCCTTGCCAGGTGGTGGTTATGCAGTGCGCACTTTTTCTGAGCACGATGTTGCCGATGCCATCGAACTCCGAGGCACCCTTGAAGGCCTTGCAGCCCGAATGGCCGCTGAACGAGGTGTCAGCCCTGTGCTGCTGCAAGAGGCTGAAGCATGTCTCGATCAAATTGATCAATTGATGCACCAGAGCGGACTGGATGACGAAGCTTTTTCTGAGTACGTGCGTTTGAATGCCAATTTCCACAGGTTACTGTCTGAGATGGCCGGTAGCGCCGTGTTGGCTCGCGAAATTGAGCGCGCATCGAGTTTGCCGTTTGCTTCTGCATCCGGCTTTGTAGGCGTTCAGGCAAGCAAGCCAGACGCCCGAGATTTGTTGGTGGTGGCGCAGCATCAACACCGTCAAGTGCTGCAAGCCATTGCGCAGCGAGAAGCCGGCCGTGCCGAAGCCCTGATGCGTGAGCATTCACGCATTGCCCGGCACAACTTGGGCTTGGCCCTCCAAAATCCGCAACCTTCGGTCACGCCGGGTGTGCAACTGATTAAAAACAAGAGGTGACTTATTTTTATTAAAAATACTTGGTACGTGGCCTGTTCGATGGATGAACTGCAGGCCTTGGGCGTGCGACCTTTAGGCCGCACCATTTGCAATGAAAGAATGGTTTTTTTCAGAGGCCCTGAAGGCAAAGTGGCTGCTGTTGAAGACTTCTGCCCCCATCGGGGTGCGCCTTTGTCTTTGGGCAAGGTCTGCGATGGCAAATTGGTCTGTGGCTACCATGGCTTAGAGATGGGTTGTGAGGGTAAAACTGTGCACATGCCAGGTCAGCGTGTGCGTGGTTTTCCAGCCATTAAAAGCTATGCCGTGATCGAGCGTTATGGATTTGTTTGGGTCTGGCCTGGCGATCAGTCGCAAGTCGATGCGGCCTTGATGCCAAGCTTTGAATTTTTTGACAATCCTGAATGGGCTTATGGCGGCGGTTTGTACCATGTCAAAGCCGACTACCGGCTCATGATCGACAACCTGATGGACTTAACGCACGAAACTTATGTGCATGCCAACAGCATTGGTCAGCCAGAGATTGATGAAACACCATGCAAGACAACTGTAGAAGGTGACAAGGTTATTTTGCAGCGCCACATGGAGGGCATTCAAGCCCCGCCGTTTTGGCAGATGGCCATGAGTGCCAACGGCCTTGATCCCAAAGCCAAGGTCGATCGTTGGCAAATTTGTCGCTTCACGCCGCCCACTCACATCATGATTGATGTGGGGGTCGCACTGGCAGGTCGGGGTGGTTTCAATGCCTCGCCTGAAGACAAAGCCTACAGCGTGGTGGTGGACTTTATTACGCCAGAAACTGAAACTTCGCATTGGTATCACTGGGGCATGGCGCGCCAGTTCAAACCCAATGATGCCGAGCTCACGGTCAAAATCCGTGAAGGACAAGGCAAAATTTTTAACGAAGACATGGAGATGCTGCAACTGCAGCAGGCCAATATCAGCCTGTGGCCCGAGCGTAAATTGCTGCTTCTCAATATCGATTCGGGTGGCGTGCAATCGCGCCGAATCATTGACCGCATGTTGGCGCAAGAGCAAGAGCAAGAACAAAATCAGGTCAAAATTGCATCTCAAATCACAACAGGAGCTGCCGCATGAGCCAAGCTGACTTGACCCAAGTTCCACTGGGCGCCGATGGTAGCTTTGAAGTACAACTGGCTCAGCGTGGTGAAACATATCGTGTGCCTGCTGAACAGTCTATTTTGCGCGTGCTGAGTGATGCCGGTGTCGATGTGCCTTTTGCCTGCGAGCAGGGTGTTTGTGGCACTTGCCTAACCAAGGTGTTGGCAGGACAACCCGATCATTGGGACATGTTTCTAACACCTGAAGAGCAGGCTACCAACCAGCAGATGATGATTTGTTGTTCGCGCAGCCAGACGGCTGCTTTAGTCTTAGACATCTGAATAAACTACCAGAATTTTTTTCGCTAACTTACCAACCAACCAGGAGACAACCATGACATTTAAAAAACGATTCATGCAAGGTGCAGCATTGCTTGCCCTTGCAGCTGTCGCGCAAGCGCAAGCTCAAGAAGTAATTCTGAAAGTCCACCACATTTGGCCCACAGTGGCAATGGGTCATTCACGCGTTGTTGTACCTTGGTGTGAGGCCATCGCCAAAGACTCTAACAACCGCATGCGCTGCCAGATTTTGCCCGCCATGTCGGGTGGCGGCACGCCAGCTCAGTTGGTCGACCGCGTCAAAGACGGTGTAGACGATTTGGTGGTGACACTGCCTGGCTACACGCCCGGTCGTTTCCCCATCATGGAAGCACTGGAGTTGCCATTCATGACCAACACGGCAGAGTCAGCTTCTGCAGCAGCTTGGGATTTTTATAGCAAGTACGCCACCAAAGAATTTACCGGTACCAAAATTTTGGCAACTTGGGTGCACGACGAAGGCTTTGTCAGTACGTCTGCCAAACCCATCCGCAACATGAATGACTTCAAGGGTCTGAAAATTCGTGCGGCCAGCCGTCAGTCTTCCAAGTTGCTGGCAAGGTTAGGCGCAACCCCTGTGGGCATGCCTATTCCACCAGTGGCCGACGCCATGACCAAAGGCACTATCGATGGCTTCATGACAGCATGGGAAATTATTCCAGCTTTCAAGTTGCACGAGGTTAGCAAATATCACACCGAAATTGAACAGAGCCGCCCCTCTATGTTCACCGCTGGTTTTGTGATGGCCATGAACCAAGCCAAGTACGACAGCTTGCCTGCCGATCTGAAGAGCGTGATCGACAAGCACAGCGGTGCTGCTTTGTCTCGCACCATTGGACGTTACTGGGACGAAGCCACAGTGCCTGGTCGCAATGCGGCTATTGCACGTGGTAACGTGTTCAACAAAATCGATGCGGCAGAAACAGACCGTTGGATTCAGGCATCTGCCCCTCTGTATGAAGAGTGGGTGGCTGACATGGACAAGCGCGGTTTGCCAGGCAAGCAAATGTTGCAGGATGCCAAGGACTTGATTAAGAAATACACCAAGTGATCTTGGCTCTGCCCTTCATTTTTTGAGGGGCAGACCTGCTCATTGATATTGGACCATTCATGAATTTTTCGACGTTGCTCATGGCCCCTTTGTGCCGAGCTTTTGGGGTGGTGGGTGCAGCGGTGGCACTGATCACAGGTTTGCTGACCACCTTAAGCGTCATCATGCGGGCTGGTTGGTCACAGCCTATTCCAGGTGATGTCGAAATGACGCAAATGGGGATTGCTTTTGCAATCTCTCTTTGTCTGCCTTTTTGCCAGTTGCAAAAGGCCAACATCATTGTGGATTTTTTCACCCAATCTACAAGCACTAAGACAAGACAATCACTAGATGCCATGGGCAACTTGTTGTTGATTGTGTTGTATTGGCTTTTGGCTTGGCGAACCAGCGTCGGCGCCATGTCGGTTCGTGAAGCGGGTGAAACCACCATGATTATCAGTTTGCCAATGTGGTGGGCGTATGCCTGTTTGGCGCCCGGTTTGGCTTTGGCCGGATGGGTGGCTTTGGTACAAGCCTTGTCGGGTTGGTCAACTCGTGGACAAGAGGTGCAAGCATGATTTCATGGGCCCCTCAAATTGGTTTGGCCATGTTTGTGATCATGATTTTGCTCATGGCTTTGCGCGTGCCCATCACGGTGGCCATGTTCATTCCAGGCTTGGTGGGTTATTGGTTAATGACCGATAGCAACACCACCCTCAATTTTCTCAAGGGCAGCGCCGTAGCGCGATTGACGGTCTACGAATTGAGTGTGATCCCCTTGTTTTTACTGATGGGGCAATTTGCCACACAAGGTGGTTTGAGTCGTGATTTATTCAAAGCTGCTGCTGCATTGGTTGGCCACGTGCGGGGTGGCTTGGCCATGGCATCAGTACTCTCTGCTGGCGCATTTGGTGCGGTTTGTGGCTCATCTGTCGCCACATCGGCCACCATCACGCAAGTGGCATATCCAGAGATGCGTCGACATGGTTACAAGGGGCGTTTGTCTACGGCTTCATTGGCGGCCGGTGGCACGCTGGGTATTTTGATCCCACCCTCGGTACCTTTGGTGGTTTATGCCATTTTGACGGAACAGAATATTGCCAAGTTGTTTGCTGCGGCCTTAATTCCGGGCATTCTGGCCATGACTGGTTATCTCTTGGTGATTTTTCTGTATGCCAGAGCCCGACCCGACATGGCACCACTAAGTCCATCACTGCCTTGGCCAGAAAAATGGTCTGCATTGATTGCCATATGGCCCATTGTGGGCGTCTTTCTGATTGTTTTTGGGGGCATTTATGGCGGCGTATTCTCTCCCACCGAGGGGGCGGGTGTTGGTGCTGTTTTGACCATGCTGTTAGGGTTCGTTAAAAAAGAACTCAAGCTCTCGGGTATGCAAGCTGCGTTGTTGAGCACCGCCGAAACCACGGCCATGGTGTTTTTAATCTTTCTTGGCGCAGACATGATGAACGCCACATTGGCGCTGACCGAAATGCCCAAAATGGTGGCCGCATGGGTGTCTGGTTTGCCCGTTTCTCCTTTGGGTATCGTCACTGCCGTTTTGATTTTGTACATTCTGTTGGGCTGTGTGATGGACGAGTTGTCCATGTTGTTGCTGACCATTCCCGTCATTTTTCCAGCTGTCATGGCGCTTGATTTATGGGGTTTGTCATACGAACTCAAAGCCTTGTGGTTCGGAATTTTGGTGTTGATGACGGTCAGTTTTGGGTTGATTGCACCGCCGGTTGGATTGAATGTGTATGTGGTCAACAACCTGGCCCGTGATGTGCCAATGTCAGAAACCTACAAAGGACTGATGCCATTCCTCGTTTGGGACATCATTCGGATGGGCATCTTGTTGTTTGTGCCTGCGCTAAGTTTGTGGATGGTGGGCGTCTTGTTTACACGCTAATTTTTTGTCTTATAGCCGTAGGTTTGCGAATTGACAAATACCGATGGCACATAAATGCAGGAATTAAAAAAGGGCAAAGGGGGGTGCCAAAGAGTTGATTCGTAAAATTATTGAATGAACTCTCATGCTCTGAACTTAACCCATGCTGGCGCGTTATTGAATGGCAACTCAGCCTGCCCTCTGTGCGGTGAACGGTCGTCTCAAATCATTGCCAGCAAAGACGGCAAAACCAATGAGCCATTGATCACTGTCTCTTGCAGCCAATGTGGTTTGGGTCGAATTGATCCCTTGCCCTCGGATCAAGAATTGGCCGAATGGTATGCAAAGCAGTACAGGCAGGCCTACAAATCTGCAGTGCAACCAGCCCTGCGTCACATATTGCGTGCAGGGCGCAATGCGCTGTGGCGTTGGCAATGGTTGTGTCAAAACACTTCGGGACTTGAACCCACTGCAAATAGCCAAGCTAAGAGCAGTCTGGACATTGGCTCTAGCAGCGGCGAGTTTGTGTATTTGCTGCAGGGTTTGGGCTTTGAGGCCAAAGGCATAGAACCCCACGAAGGTTATGCCACCTATGCTCGAAATAGTTTGGGCATCTCCATCAACAATGGCACCTTGCAACATTGCTTGTCCAGCGAACAGCCAAGTTCGTTGGACCTGATCTCTATGTTCCATGTACTCGAGCATTTGCCTGAACCTGTTGCTGCTTTGCGAGTCATTGGCGAAAAGCTCAAGCCTGAGGGTTTTCTCTACATTGAAGTGCCCAATGCCATGCGTTTGTGTTCGCCGCACTACATGTTTTTCAAGGCACACACCTTGTACTTCACGGGCATCACTTTGCGCAATTTGCTTGAGAGTTCAGGCTTCAAGATCGTGTCACACAGCCCTGACTCATCGGACAACTTAAGTGTGGTGGCGCAGTATGTGAGCGCCCAAGGAACATCTCTGATTGGCGAAAAAAGTCATCCTTTAGTGACAGCACAAAAAGCACGGCGCTGGGGCCCCTACCTTTTGCAGCAATTGCAAGAAGGACAACCCTTGCGCAAATGGCGTGTTCGTCAGGAAGAAAAACACACGGCAAAACAATATGCCAATGGTCAAGTCTTGTTGAATGATTTGTATGAAAAGAAATCTCAGCAAATGCCGACCTCTTGATGCTGTTAATTCGAAAAAATTAGTCGGTGTTTTCCCTTGAATTTACGAGGGGAAAATGCTTATGAACTGACTTTTTTTTGTAAGTTAAATGTCAGAAAACTATTTTTCTCCAATGAAACCTCCTAATTAGGTGCAATCAAAAATAATTAACTTAATTTTAAAAAGGGCTTTTGATTGATTAGGCAGAGAAGGTGCAAATTCCTAGAATCCGCCAAATTGCTTTGACCTGTGTCAAGAAAGTCTTATGTTGCTAGCTGTTGTCATTGCTAAGAGTTTGATCGAGCTTTCTCTGATGTTCATCGTTGGGCGATTCCTATTGGGATTGTTGGCGGGAACCAATCGCGACAACAATGTTTTCTGGCAATTGTTGGATGTGGCCTCTAAGCCTGCACTTTGGATCACTCGCAAAATCAGTCCCAAGCTGATCTTGGATCAACACATTCCTTTGGCGACCAGCAGTTGGCTGATCATTGCGTGGGTTGTGGTGGTGCAACTCAAAATTGAAATGTGTCTCGAGATGGGAATTGCATCATGTCAGTGAACGTTCACATAGCGACCAGCAGCACCAACAGCGCCAGTCGAAGTAGGTGTCTTTGGTTGAAATTCAAAGCCAAGACGCTTTTAGTGTTTGGCCTGCGCGCCAAAGCCCACGAAGTCTTTGAAGAAATCCTTTCAATCAATCCGAATGATGTGTTGGCCCTTAACAGTCTTGGATACGAGCATTTAAACAATGGTCGGCCAACGCAGGCCCACAGTTTTTTTGAACGTGTACTGGTGCAGACGCCGAACAATGCAAATGCGCACTTCAATGTTGGGTTTGTGTTGGAAGAACTGGCCCTAAGCCTTGAGGCAGAGAAGGCTTTTAAAGCAGCCATCCAAATAGACCCAAAAATGGACCGAGCCTGGTATGGCTTGGGCTTGGTCTTGGTACGTCAGCGAAGGCTAGAGGAGTCTTTAATGGCCTTCAAGCGCAACACTGAATTGCAATCGATGAGCCCCTTCGCTTGGTACCAAATGGCACGCGTTCACATGGAACTGGGTCAACCCGACGAAGCTTTGGTTGTGATGCGACACCTGAAGGGCTTTGAGCCCAAAGTGGCCGCACAACTTGAGCGAGAAACAGGACTGAAATTAGACGGACCTCTTTGAGAGCAGAAGGTGCCCATAGTGGCTCAGAATTTTAAGTTTGACAGTTGGTATTTTTTAACAATAAGGAGATGAAGATGCAACTCACTGCAAGGCACCAGGAATACTGGAGCAAGAATTTGAGAATCACGGGGCTTCTGCTGGTCCTGTGGTTTTCTGTGACCTTCGTGCTTTTATATTTCGCGCGTGATTTGACGTTCAGTTTTTTTGGTTGGCCATTTTCATTTTGGGTGGCTGGCCAAGGTGCACTGATCGTTTATTGCTTGATCATTTGGTACTACGCTCGCTATATGAACAATCTTGACAAGGAATATGGCGTTTCAGAAGGAGAATCTTCATGAGTGTATTTGGAGGGGAAGGTCAATCCCAAGGCCAGTTTCAGCAATCGCTGAACAAAGTTTTCATTTTCTACGGCGTCGGCTTTGCGGCCTTCGTCATTGTGCTTGGCGTGCTTGAGCAAATGGGCATGCATAAAGACTACATTGGCTATGCCTTCTTGGCAGCCACGGTGCTTTTGTATGCCGGCATTGGCGTGATGAGTCGTACCAACGACGCAGCCGAATACTATGTGGCTGGCCGCCGTGTGCCGGCTATGTACAACGGTATGGCCACAGGCTCTGACTGGATGTCAGCGGCATCCTTCATTGGTATGGCCGGTACGCTGTACCTCACAGGATACGGTGGTTTGGCCTTTATTTTGGGCTGGACTGGCGGCTACTGTTTGGTGGCCTTGTTCTTGGCCCCTTACCTGCGCAAATTTGGCCAGTTCACCATTCCCGACTTCTTGGGCGCTCGCTACGGCGGCAACATGGCTCGCTTGATTGGCGTCTTTGCTGCCATCCTGGTGTCCTTCGTTTATGTGGTGGCCCAGATCTTCGGCGTTGGCCTGATCACCGCTCGAATGACGGGTTTGTCTTTTGAGGTGGGTGTTTATGTGGGCTTGGCCGGTATTTTGGTCTGTTCATTTTTGGGCGGTATGCGCGCAGTAACCTGGACTCAGGTGGCTCAATACCTGATCTTGATCGTGGCCTACATGATCCCTGTGGTCTGGCTGTCGGTGAAGCACACCAACAACCCAGTGCCTCAAATCGCTTATGGCTATCTGCTTGAAAAAGTGACTGCCAAAGAAGAGCAGTTGCTGAAAGATCCCAAAGAACTTGAAGTTCGCGGTATCTTCAAATCACGCGCTGATGCTGCTGCTGAAAAACTGAAAGATGTTCCTGCCGCTTTGGCTGCTGACAGAGAAGCCGCTACCAAAAAGCTGGAAGATCTGAAAGCCGCTAACGCACCAGAAGCTGAAATCAAGGCGGCTACAGCTGCTGTTGCTGCTTTGCCAAAAGATGAAGCAGCGGCCAAAGCGGCTTACACCGCTGCCCGCACGACCAATACGGCCCGAGCAGCGCCACCCTTGCGTCATGCTGAGCCATTCCCTGGCAAAGATGACGCAGCCAGAGATATTTCTCGCAAGAACTTCTTGGCGTTGGTCTTCTGTTTGATGATTGGTACGGCCGCTTTGCCGCACATTCTGATGCGCTTCTACACCGTGCCTTCGGTGCGTGAAGCACGTGAGTCAGTGGCATGGTCTTTGTTCTTCATTTCGCTGCTGTACTTCACTGCGCCTGCTTTGGCGGTGTTGGTGAAGTTCGACATCTACACGCTACTGGTCGGTACGCCGATGGATCAGTTGCCGGGATGGATTGCACGCTGGAATGCGGTGGACCCCACCCTGATGGCTGTGGCTGACATCAACAAAGATGGCATCTTGCAGCTGGCAGAAATTCGCTTGGGCGGTGACATTGTGGTGTTGGCCACACCTGAAATTGGCGGCTTGCCGTTCGTGATTTCTGGTTTGGTTGCTGCCGGTGGTTTGGCTGCGGCTTTGTCTACGGCCGACGGCTTGCTGCTGACCATTGCCAATGCGATGTC
>CANKXC010000052.1 GCA_947487355.1 Comamonadaceae bacterium
ACCAAAATCAAAGCCTGATCCTGTTTGGTTTTCATTTGATTGGCAATGAACTTTTGGAGCCTGACATTGCTTTGCGGGCCCTGTCGCATGTCATCGAAGAAAGAGTTCAATGAAGCCTCTTGAACGGGGGAACCCAAGCCGAGTTTTTCTGCAGTTTCTTTGCAACGGCACCAAGCGCTGCTGTAAACAAAGGCCTGCTTAACCCCTTGGTCCTTTAACCATTTACCAATGCGCTGCGATTGCTCGCGGCCATTGCCGTCTAAATTTCTTTGCGTTTTGCAGTCTTGTAGGTTGTAGCCAGAGGGGTCGCCGAAACCTGGTGCCAAGGCATGTCGTATCAACAAGACATGGTCAGTCCTTTTCAAGGCGTCTGACAACTCGCTGGCGCTTGCGACAGCAGCACCCAACATACCCAGCGCAAAGCACCAGATAAATCGCCAAGCAATTGTGCGCATCCGTTTTTTCATCATTCTGAATTGCCAGTCTGAATGGCTTGATGACTTGAGTCTGAAGTACCTTCAGGGCTTGGAACTTCGAGTTTGGGCATGGACATTTTTTCACCATCCCACTGCTGTCCGCACCAGCACCGACCCTCTGGATCAATGATGCAGGTTCCGGTGCCAC
Organism: Comamonadaceae bacterium; assembly: GCA_947487355.1. Lineage (GTDB taxonomy): Bacteria > Pseudomonadota > Gammaproteobacteria > Burkholderiales > Burkholderiaceae_C > Limnohabitans_A. The sequence goes on from CANKXC010000052.1 coordinate 625, forward strand.
AACATCTTGGATCTTCGCTCATTCAACTCTCCTTAGAGGCATCTTTAAATTACCACGGAATTTCTTGGCCGGCATGGTCAACAAATTGTGCGCGCCCTGTGGGCTTCAATTGAGACAGGACTTGCATCAACTTCGAGACTGATTCTTCTGGTTTGATGCTGTCGTGTCCAGAAACAAATTTAGCAGACAAATTCGATTGAACTGTGCCCGGTTGTAATGCGGCAAAAATACCCAAGGGTCTTTTTCTGCTGGCCTCAATGGCAGCCGTTTGCAGCAGCATGTTTCTGGCTGCTTTGGCGGCTCGATAGCCATACCAACCGCCTTTGAAATTGTCTTGAATACTGCCTACACGCGCTGACAAGGTGGCATAACAAGCCGTCTCTTGCATCAAGAGCAAGGGGAAAAAATGTTTCATCAGCAAAGCAGGCCCCACCGCATTCACTTCAAACTGTCGCAAAAGTTGTTTTGAATTCAACGCTTCCAAGCGCTTTTCAGGGCCTTGTTCATCGATGGTCAATGCGCCTGTGGCATCAATGATCCATTTGAATTCACACGCGCCATAAGGGCTTTCAGGATTGCGCAGCATAGAAGCACAATGAGCCATGCTGTCTTCGTTTTCCAATTCAAAATAAAGACCGCTTTCAGCATTCTTTTGACGTGAAAGGCCCACTGCCAAACTGCACTGAGCATCACTTTCAAAATGCTTTAAAAATGCCTGTCCAATGGCCCCACTGGCCCCCAATACCAAAGCTTGATAGCGGCTCATGAATGTCGCGCATCCCACTTCAACAAATATTTTTGAACGGTAGGCCGAATGGGTAAAAACATTTTGTAACCCAGCTGAATAGCCCAGCTGAACGGCCAAACTGAAAACACACGACCCGCCAAGCGCCAGCCGCGCAACTCAAGCCAAAGCCTTGCAAACGCAGCGCCTCCCTCAAACAAATGGCCTTCTGCATCGCGCACATGGAAGTACGCCATGGCACGTTGGCAACTCAGGCCCTCACCCAAAGTGGCATCGTCGTTGGCCCGAAAGTTGACACTGACGTCATGCCACACCAATTGCGCTGCATCAGGATTGCTTCTGTAAAACGCAATCTCGCGCCTGCACAATGGGCAACTGCCGTCGTAGTAAATGGTCAACGGGGCCATGCGTCAAATTTCATCCGCAGCAATTTGTCTTAAAGCTTGTTCAAAGACGGCGGCAGGTTGCCCGCCAGAAATTAAGTGCTTGTCATTGATGATGACAGCAGGCACCGAGTGAATACCAGCCTGTTGATAGAACTGCTCAATCTCTCGCACTTCTTGGCTGTAGGTGTCAGAGGACAAAATATTTTGAGCCTCTGCCACATCCAAACCGACGGATGCAACCACTGCCAGCAATACGTCATTCGACTCTACCGCTTCAGCGCGGCCCTGATAAGACGCCAACAAAGCACGCTTCAAAGCATGCTGACTGCCTTCTGGCCCTTTTACCCCGGCCCAATGCAACAAGCGGTGCGCATTGAATGTGTTGTAAACCCGACCCCGTCCACCTGGGTTGAACTTGAAACCCACTTCTTCGCCCCGCGCGGAAATGTTGGCGCGAATTTGGGCTTGTTGCTCAGGGGTAGATCCGTATTTTTGCGTGAGGTGTTCGCTCAAATCTTGGCCGCCTGGCGCCATGCTGGGGTTTAATTCGAAAGGTTGAAAATGTAATTGTGCTTGCACTTCCCCCTTGAGTTTTTCGAGCGCTTGCTCCAAAGCGCCTAAGCCAACCGCGCACCAGGGACAGGCAATGTCAGAGACGAAGTCAATTTTCAGCGTAGCAGCCATGGCAAAAGATTTTCATGTAAAAGTCAGATATTGCCTCAAATATCGGAAAATCGGGTCATCGGGCCCAGATTCCATGCTTTGACTAGGGATCTTTGACTGGCCTACTTCAGAGGACGATCATGAAAATTTTGTGTTTAAACGGCATCAACTTGAACATGTTTGGCAAACGTGACCCTGCCCAATACGGCACCATCACTTTGGCCGAAATTGATGCGCAAGTTAAAAAGTTAGGTACCGAACTGGGCGCCGAAGTGACATGCTTTCAAACCAATTTTGAAGGCGCCATGGTCGAAAAAATTCACGAAGCACATACCGAAAAAGTCGATGCTGTGATGATCAACGCAGGCGCTTGGACGCATTACAGCTACGGCATTCGAGATGCGCTGGCCATCTTGAAGTGCCCCATCATCGAAGTGCACATGTCCAACATTCACGCCAGAGAAGAATTTCGCCACCACTCTGTCATTGCTGAAATTGCCAAAGGTCAAATTGCAGGCTTTGGCGTTGGCAGCTATTTATTGGGATTGCGTGCGGCTGTCTCTGCCATCAAAGCAGCGGCCTAAACCAAACTCAGGGTGTGTTTTAAAGCGCGGTGAAACCCTGTGGGGTTTTCATACTGCACCCAATGTCCCATGCCTTTGACCAATTGCCACAAGACCAAGTTGGGCGTGACCTGCTTGAACATGGTCTCAACTTCGGGCAAGCGGTCTAAATAAAACGCGTCGAATTCACCATAAATCACGTGAACTGGGCATTTGATTTTGGGCATGGCCTCGAACAGTACCGGCGTCGAGGACAAACGCCGGCGGGTCATGCGGTCACGAACCACATTCAAGACATGCAGTCTCATGGCCACCTCGTCCAAATTGGCTTCATCGTGCAACATCAAACCCATTAAATTGTGTCGGTGTGCTTGCACTTGTAAAGCTTCAGTTGCCAAATGGCGCCAACCTTTCAGTGGAATTCTTTTAGGTGACGCCAAGCCAAATCCTGGCGCACCCACCATGACCAAGGTTTGTGCATCTTGCGGATACTTAGCTAACCATAAAGCTGCGGTCATGCCGCCAAATGAAAAGCCCATCAAAATGTTGTTGTCGTGTTGGCGCATGAGTTGCCAAGCGGCATGAAGCGGTTCAACCAGGGCATCGGCATCTCCCCCATTTGCGGGCGCGTCTGAATCGCCAAAGCCTGGCAAATCGACTGCCAGAACGCGGTAGCCCTCAGCCACTAAGGGCTGAATGTTTCGTATCCAATGGGTCCAACTGCCACTGCCGCCGTGCAAGAGCACAATAGTTGGCGCGGTATCTGCCCCCCATGCATGCCAAATCATGCGGCCGGGTAGTTCGTAGCGTTGGCCGGTTGCCAAAAACTCTGCTGCTTCTGAACTTAAAACAGACTGCAGTTGTGAATTCAATTGAAGAGGCTGTTGATGCAAAGTCATATGAATGCCACACACTCAATGCGCGCCTGGAAATTTCTCCAAAGGATGGTGCAAACGCCAGACTTTGTAAGAAGCAAGTGTCCCAATCAGCGCGGTGGCCATCGAGACCCAATAAACGCTTTGCAAACCTAATCTGTCGCTTAGCAGTCCACCCACCACACCACCCAGCATACCTGGAAAGCCATAAGCAATCACGGTGTACAAAGCCTGACCCCGTCCTCGCAATTGGCCAGGGAAATAGTGAGATAAGAGCGCCACACACACGGTGTGATTGGCAGCAAAAGTCAATGCATGCAGCGCCTGCGCCAACAGCAACACCCACAAGATGTCAGCAAACTGGGCCGTCATGCCCATGCGCAGAGTCATGGCCGCAGAGCTCACCACCAACCAGGCGGTGAGGGACAAACGATGCAACCATTTTGATTGTGTAAAGAACCAAGCAATTTCAACAATGACAGAGGTTGCCCACAAAACGCCAATCCAAACTTTGCTGTACCCCAAAGCATCTAAATACAAAGAGAAAAACACATAGACACCGATGTGTGCCAAGACATGAAAAAATGCGGCAATGAAAAACCACATAACCGGCTTTTGACGCAGGACGGGCCAGATCGCGACCTTGACATCGCTGGTGGAGACCGCCTCTTTGATGTCTGGCAACAGCCACACACTGACCGTGACTGCCAGTAAACTCAAGATCGTCCATGCGGGAAAATGTTGCATACCAAAATGCTCAAACCAGGCACCCGCTAAAAATACAGTGACCAAAAATCCAAGGGATCCAAAAAGGCGCACTCGGCCATACCTTTTTGCATCGAACGCGCCACCTTGGCTGACCAAATGCGCCATGGCCGCTTCACTCATGGGCATCATCGAACTGGTGTGCGTGAACATCACCAAAAGCACCAAGCCCAAAGCGATGGGGCTCAATTCAAACAGCAGCCCACAAGCACATAAAAGTGCCGCGGTGGCGCCATAACGCAACAACTTCACACGCTCACCCGTATGATCGCTCAACCATCCCCAGCCATAAGGTGCAAACAGACGTGTTGCAGCTTGCACCGAGGTCAGGACACTGATGGCAAACAACCCAAAACCCAATTCCTTGAGCCATAAAGGCAGGTAGGGATTGAAGAATCCAATGTGAGCAAAGTAGGTGGCAGAAACCGCTGCAAACGGCACAAGTTGCCGACGGGTGACGACGCCAGTGTTGGGCACAAGTGGCCCTTAATTGCTTGACGCTTGCGCCACGTCACCGCACTGCGCGCGATGCTGAAGTGCATGATCGATGATGACCAAAGCCAACATGGCTTCTGCAATAGGCGTTGCCCGAATGCCCACACACGGATCATGACGACCCTTGGTTAGGACTTCCACTTCATTGCCTTGTGTATCGATGGAAGGACGAGGGATGAGAATGGAACTGGTGGGTTTAATGGCAATAGAAACCTCGATGTCTTGACCCGTGCTGATACCGCCTAAAACACCGCCGGAATGGTTGCCTACAAAACCGTTGGCCGTGATGGGATCACCGTGCTCACTGCCCTTTTGAGTCACTGACGCAAAGCCAGCACCAATTTCGACACCCTTGACTGCATTGATGCCCATCATGGCGTATGCAATATCGGCATCGAGTTTGTCGAACAAAGGTTGGCCCAAACCTACAGGCATGCCTTGTGCCACCACCCGCAAACGAGCACCGCAAGAGTCGCCCGATTTACGTAGCGCGTTCATGTAGTCTTCCAGGAAAGAAACATCGGCGACAGGTGCAAAAAATGGGTTGTTGGGCACGTGCTCCCAGGACTCAAAGCCTATGGACTGCTCGCCAATTTGCGTCATGCAGCCTTTGAAGGTGGTGCCATATTTTGCAGCCAACCATTTCTTGGCAACCGCCCCCGCTGCCACCATGGGCGCAGTCAAGCGCGCTGAGGAACGGCCGCCTCCCCGTGGGTCGCGCAGGCCATACTTGCGCCAGTAGGTAAAGTCGGCGTGCCCAGGGCGAAAGGTTTGAACAATGTCGCCGTAGTCTTTGCTTCGCTGGTCTGTGTTTTGAATGAGCAGCGCAATGGGTGTGCCCGTGGTAAGACCTTGGTAGACACCCGACAAAATTTGCACCGTGTCGGGTTCATTGCGTTGGGTGACAAATTTAGAAGTGCCGGGGCGCCTTCTGTCTAGATCGGGCTGGATGTCTGCCTCTGACAGTGGCATGCCGGGTGGACAGCCATCAATGACACAGCCAATAGCTGGGCCGTGGGATTCACCAAAATTGGTGACCGAGAATAAATTGCCGAAGGTGTTACCGCTCATAGTCCCCCATTATCTCAGAGGGAGGGCGCTTCTTTCTCTTGTTTGCCATCGCTATCTGGCCAATCACGAATGTAGGCTTTGAGCATTTTGTTTTCAAAATCTTGGCCATCGACGACTGCCTTGGCCACATCGTAGAAACTGATCACGCCCATTAGCACACGATTTTCAATGACTGGCATGTACCGTGCATGGTTGTTGAGCATCAAGCGCCGCACATCGTCCATGTCGGTTTCACTGGTGCAAGTAATGGGCGATTTGTCCATGGCACTGCTAACCAACACGTCACCAATGGCGCAGTTGTTCTCGGCCAATGATTTCATGACCTCACGAAAAGTGAGCATGCCGACCAAATCGCCGCGCTCCATCACAACCAACGATCCCAAATCCTTTTCGGACATGATTTGTACCGCGGTTGCAAGGGTTTCGTCGGGTCTGGCGGTAATCAGGATATTGCCCTTGACGCGAAGGATGTCACTGACTTTCATGGCGGGTTCTCCTAGTAAGCTTTAAATATAGCCCACAATCTTGACTAAGAACAGTAGAAGCTTACCCTTAAGCACTTGCCCAAATCATTCAGTATTTCGTTGGAGCACCTTTATGCCTGGATATTCAGACCCTGGTTTTGACACATTGGCCCTGCATGCGGGCGCAGCCCCCGACCCCAGCACTGGCGCACGTGCCGTCCCCATTCACCTAACCACCTCCTTTGTATTTGAGTCCAGTGATCAAGCTGCGTCACTCTTTAACCTAGAGCGTGGCGGTCATGTTTACAGCCGCATTAGCAACCCTACCAATGCGGTTCTTGAACAACGCATTGCAGCTTTGGAAGGTGGCATTGGCGCCATTTCAACGGCCAGCGGTCAAGCTGCTTTGCATTTGGCTGTCAGCACTCTGATGGGCGCTGGCTCTCACATTGTGGCCTCGTCAGCTTTGTATGGTGGCTCACACAATTTGTTGCATTACACGCTCCGACGATTTGGCATTGAAACCACCTTCGTCAAGCCTGGCGATTTAGACGCTTGGCGCGCAGCCATTCAACCCAACACCAAATTATTTTTTGGTGAAACCGTAGGTAATCCAGGCATGGACGTTCTGGATTTACCTGCTGTCAGCCAAATTGCCCATGCCGCAGGCGTGCCTCTCATGGTGGACGCCACCCTCACATCGCCTTGGCTTTTGAAACCGCTTGAGCATGGTGCCGATTTGGTCGTGCATTCAGCCACCAAATTTTTGTCAGGACACGGAACTGTCATTGGCGGTCTGGTGGTCGATGGTGGCAGCTTTGATTGGGCCGGGCCCAACACCGAAGGAAAGTTTGCGGAACTGACGCAAGCCTATGAAGGCTTTCACAACATGGTGTTTGACGAAGAAAGCACCGTGGGTGCGTTCTTACTGCGCGCCAGACGCGAAGGGCTACGTGACTTTGGCGCCTGCATGAGTCCTCACACCGCATGGCTCATTTTGCAGGGTATCGAAACCTTGCCGCTTCGCATGGCGCGCCATGTCAGCAACACCGAAAAAATCGTCAATTTTTTAGCCACACACCCGATGGTTAGCCGTGTGGGTCACCCGATGTTGGAAAGCCATCCCAGTCATGAACTGGCGAAAAAACTACTGCCACGCGGCGCTGGTTCTGTGTTCAGTTTTGACATTGCAGGCTCTCGCCAACAGGGCCAAGCCTTCATCGAAGCGCTGCAAGTATTTAGCCATTTGGCAAACGTGGGCGATTGCCGGTCTTTGGTCATTCACCCTGCCAGCACCACCCACTTTAGGGTCGACGATGAAACGCTTAAAGCTTCAGGCATTGGTCCTGGCACTGTGCGTTTGTCGATTGGCCTAGAAGACCCAGATGACCTGATTGACGACTTAAAACGCGCCTTGCGAGTGGCCGAAAAGTTGGCTGCACAAGCTGGGGGGAAAGCATGATCTACACCGTTCAAGGCGCGCCCCTTTACGCCTACACAGGCGGCAAAACATTTGACCCTCTCAAGCCAACCGTGGTCTTTATTCATGGCGTTTTAAACGACCATAGCGTTTGGATTTTGCAATCAAGACACTTTGCAAATCATGGCTGGAATGTTTTGGCCATCGACTTGCCAGGCCATGGCCGAAGTGGCGGCAAGGCCCCCGCAACGGTGCAGTCGGCTGCCCAAAGTATCGTTGCCTTACTAGATGCCGCAGGTGTCTCAAAAGCCATTCTGATGGGGCACAGTTTTGGCTCGCTCATTGCGCTGCAAGTTGCAGCCGAACATCCCTCGCGCGTCTCTCAATTGGGCATGGTGGGCACGGCCTACCCCATGCGCGTTTCGCCTGCATTGTTGGAAAATTCTTTGAATGCTCCCGACAAAGCCATTCACATGGTCAATGTGTTCTCGCACTCTACGCTGGCACCGCCGCCCAGTGCTTTAGGCCCTGGCACATGGCTGCTAGGCGGTAGCAAAGCCCTCATGCGACGCGTATTGGCAAGCAACCCGCACGAAAATATTTTCAACATTGGTTTCAAGGCTTGTGATCAATACGACCAAGGCGAAGTAGCGATGGCCAAAGTCACATGTCCGACGCTATTTTTATTGGGTCAAAAAGATCAAATGACCACGCCCAAAGCAGCACAGTCTTTAATTCGTTTGGCTCAGAATGGTCAAGTGACCATGGTCAATGCAGGCCATCAATTGATGGTCGAGGCCCCAGAAGAAACATTGAAAGCGATGCTTGCGTTTTGCAAAAAATAAAACGTCATCACTTGAGTCAATTTGCGTCAAGTTTTGATGACGTCTGCCACTTTGATGTTGGACAGGTTCATTTGGGTCCAAAGGGGTTCTGTGTGTTCAGTTTGAAGAAGGCACAAACGGCTCACAAGGGGTTCCAATAAAAGCTCGTCTAAGTCCACTAGCAAAACCCAAGCACTTTCCAAACGCGTGTTGGGTTGCTCTAACTTACCAACCCATTTAAGTTCTTCAATCGCATCCAATGCCTGTTGCGCATGGCGGTGTTCAATGTGCAACATGTCCGCGACTTCACTGACTCGAAGGCCTTCCGGTGATGTTTTTCTGGCCAAGGCCAGTTGTTCCAAAATTTCCAAAGCCAAACGAAATGACCAGCCAGGTCCGTCCGCATGCCGTTTTGATTGACGCCCCATTTCAGGCAAGCTGGCTGTGACAACAGCGCCTAAGAGCACCACCACCCACGCCACATAAATCCAAACCAACAAAATAGGCACGGCAGAAAACGCACCATAAATGGCCGAATAAGTTGGCATTTGCGCTAAGTAAACTGCCAAGATCTTTTTGGCGAATTCCAAGCCCAAAGCTACAGCAACCCCGCCTGTGAGTGCATGCCGCCAATCAACTCGGGTATTGGGCAAGTAGTAGTACAAGCCTGTGACACAAGCCACCAACAACCCAAACTCCACAAAGTCCAATAAGTTTCTGACTGACACCGGCAACCATCCGCCCAAGCCAGACAAATAACCTGTGAACAAATAAGAAGAAATGGCCAAACTGCCACCCAGCAGCAAGGGGCCCAAAGTTAGTCCGGCCCAATACAAAAGCAGCCTTTGCGACCAGGGGCGTTGGCGCCCTACACGCCAAATTTGGCCCATGGTTCGATCGATCGTGACCAGCAATGCGACTGATGCCACCACCACTGCAGCCAATCCAACAAGCCCCAAGCGACTGGCTTTTCTTGAAAACTGCGTCAATGACCCCAGCACTTGGCGGGAAATGCTCTCTGGCACCAAACTTTCAATCAGCCAGCGCTGCAACTGATCTTGAACCTGGGCAAAGATGGGAAAGGCCGTGAAAATGGCCAGGACCAAGGTAAACAGCGGCACCAAGGCCAAAACAGTGGTGAATGTCAGCGAACTGGCCGTCATACCCAGGCGAACTTCACGGAAACGCGTCCACAAGGTACGCAGCATGGGACGCCACGGAAACTGAAGAAATGCGGTCAAACTTGAGCGAAGAGAATCAAACGGCTTCATGACCGGTATGATGCCATCGCCATGAACAACTCTTCTCAAAATTCCACTTTTATCAGCCCTCAGAGCATCGAATACACCCGTTGGGTGGCTGTTGGCAGTCTGTTAGCCCTGATTTTGCTGGGTTTGCTC